>NKIE01000071.1:3989-7489 GCA_002256055.1 Pseudomonas sp. PGPPP3
CCAGCCGTGATGAAGGCCGCGCGCCTACCGGCAATCATGGCTGATGCCGCTTACGCCATCCTCAGCAGCACCGAGCGTACGATCAGTGGCCGCCTGCTGATCGACGAAGAGCTGCTGCGCGAACACGGCGTGAGCGACTTCGAGCACTACCGTTACGACCCAAGCGGCAAACTGATGACCGACCTGTTCGTCGACTGATCCAGGCACCAAAAAAGGCGGCAACCCCGCACAGGGATTACCGCCTTTTTTTTGTGCGCTAGGGTCAGCTCAGGCGCGAGGACGACTTACGCAGGATTTTGATCGAGTGGGTCAGGTTGGGCTTACGCGTGACGCTGATGGCACGGCGGCTGACGGTGTCGATGGTGGTATTCCAACAGCCGGTGCTGGGTACGGTGATCTTCGCCGGGCAGGCGTCGACGGCGCCGCCGTGGTAGGTGTGGCGGCCACCGTTCTTGAAGCTGCGAAAGTTCGCATCACTCATCAGGCGGATGTTGCAGGTCTGCGAGCATTGGATGACGACCACGTCGTCTTCATTCAAATGTTCGCGCTGATGTATGAATTTCATGTCCTGCTCCGCACTGCTTCTTTAGCCAAATCAAGACGATACCACGCCAGCCCGAGCAAGGCTGCCCTGCCCCGACCGATCACCCGACTAAATCACTGGCTTGCTAACGCCATGCACGGCGCGCCACTGCGAAGGCGACACGCCCTGAGAGAGGCGAAAGGCTTTGGAAAAGGCGGCAATGTCGGCGTAACCGAGCATGTCCGCCAACTGGGTAATCTCCAGGCTCGATGCGCTCAGGTACCAGCTGGCGGTTTTCATCTTCACGTCCTGCACCAGCGCCTTGAACTGCAGGTTCTCGGCCAGCAAACGCCGTTGCAACGTGCGCGGGTGCAGACCCAGCAAGGCAGCGATATGGGCCAGGGAGTGTTGCTGCAAGCCAATGGTTTGCGACACCAGGGTACGCACCTGCAGTTCGAGGTTTTCTTCGCAGCGACTGAGCAGGTCGCGCACGTAATCGTCGACTTGCGCCAGCAGTTGACCATCGGGCGGTAGCAACGGACGCTGCAACACGCTGGGGTCAAAAACCAACCGGTCGAACTCCTGATTGAACAGCACCTCGCAGCCAAAGAACTGCCGGTAGCGTGACAGCGGCGCCAGCGGCTGATGCACGAACTCCGCCCGCAACGGCCGGATAGCTTCGCCGCCAAAAGCACGCACCAACCGGCAACAGGCGCCGAGGGCCATTTCCCGGTATTGCCGAGGGTTGTCGATGGCATAGAAGTGCTCAATGCGGTGCAGGCACACCCGGCCGCCCTCCTCACGCATGCGCCAGTGCTCGGCCTTGTTGTGCAGGGCCATAAAGCGCTGCGCGGCATTGAAGGCCGCGCCCAGGGTCGACGCCGTGAGCAGCACCCGGCCGAGCACACCCAGCATGTCGATGCCCTGATAGCCGGCCAGGCGCAGGCCGAAGTCAGCGCAGGCCAGGTGCTTGGCGCAGTTGTCCAGCAAGGTCGCCAGTTGCTCGATGTCGATCAACCGATCTGGATTGGCCAGCACCTCGCGATCCAGCCCAACAGCGGCCAACAGACCATCGGCATCGCCATTCAGGCTGCTAACCAAAGGCAAAAAACCGCTTAGGGCGCCGCTGCGCACCTGATAAACAATCGACATAAGGGCCTTGCCCGGACATGGCGGGAGAAAGCGCAGAATTGATGATTTGTCGTCTAATAACAAGTGAGCCTATCAACAGCTCGCTAAGCTCGGCCCACTCATACACAACAATAATTATGCGAGAGCCCAGCTTATGAGCCAGTTCGACATCATCATTAACGGTGGCCGTTACTTCGATGGCAGCGGCGGTCCCTCGGCCATCCGCCACCTCGGCGTGCGCGATGGCAAGGTGGTGGTGGTCAGCGCCGATCGTCTCGACCCAAGCCAGGCAGCCACCCTGATCGATGCCACCGGCAAGTGGGTCACCCCTGGGTTTCTCGACACCCACACCCATTACGATGCCGAGCTGATCGTCGCCCCGAGCCTGTCCGAGTCGGTCCGCCACGGCGTGACTACGGTGCTGGTGGGCAGCTGTTCGTTGAGCATGGTGTGTTCGCCCGCCGAGGATGCCTCGGACATCTTCACCCGAGTGGAAACCGTGCCGCGCGAGAAGGTGCTGCCGATTCTGCAACAACACAAAACCTGGTCCACTCCGCTGGAATGGATCGAGTTCATCCAGCAACAACCCATGGGTCCAAACGTCATCAGCCTGCTCGGCCACAGCGACCTGCGCGTCGGGGTGATGGGCCTGCACCGTGCCACCGACCGCGCCGTGGTACCGACTGAAAGCGAGCTGCAACAGATGGAAGACATCCTCGCCACGGCGCTGAATGCCGGCTTCCTCGGCCTGTCGACCATGTGCCTGAAGTGGGACAAGATCGACGGCGACCGCGAATGGTCCAAGAGTCTGCCCAGCACCTATGCGCGCTGGAAGGAAATCCGCCGCTTCAATCGCATGTTGCGCCAGCGCGGCCGCGTGCATCAGGGCGCGCCGAACGCGGCCAACCCGTTGCAAATCACCCAGTACCTGCAACAGGCCCTGGGTCTGTTTGGCAAACCGCTGAAGACCACGCTGATCTCCATGCTCGACCTCAAGGGCAACAAGAGCCTGCAGATGATGGCGCGTCTGGCGGCCTGGAGCGCCAACCTGCTGGGCGGCAACTTCCGCTGGCAGCTGCTGCCGACGCCCTTTGCCATCTACGCCGACGGCATGGACGTGGTGCTGTTCGAGGAGTTCGGCGCGGGCGAAATGGCCCTCGACCTGAAGAACCAGATCGAGCGCAACGCCCTGCTGCAGGACGAGGGCTACCGCCGTAACTTCCGCAAGTTCTATGCGCAGAAGCTCTCGCCACGGGTCTGGCAGCGTGACTTCGGCGATGCGGTGATTCTCAACTGCCCGGACAGCAGCATCATCGGCCGCAACTTCGCCGAGGTGGCCAACGAACGCGGCGTGCACGTGGTCGATCTGTTCCTCGACATGGTGGTCAAGTATGGCCGCGCGCTGCGTTGGTTCACCGTGATCGGCAACCACCGCAAAGACCGCCTGCGCAAGATGATCAACAACCCCAACACCCTGATCACCTTCTCCGACGCCGGCGCCCATATCCGCAACATGGCCTTCTACAACCTGCCACTGCGCATGCTCAAGCTGGTGCAGGAAAGCATCGACGAGGGCCAACCGGCGATGACCATTGAGCAGGCCGTGCACCGCCTGACCGGCGAACAGGCCGACTGGTTTGGCGTCGATGCCGGCTACATTCGCGTGGGTGACCGTGCCGACATCGTGGTACTCGACCCCAACGGCTTGCAGCAGGACATGGAGCAGGAAACCTGGGCCGAGATGCAGAACTTCGGCATCCAGCGCATGGTCAACCGCGTGCCCGGCTGCGTCGAGCAGGTGATCATCAACGGCAAGCTGGCCGTCGCCGATCAGCAGGTGGTGCCT
>NKIE01000071.1:7578-9718 GCA_002256055.1 Pseudomonas sp. PGPPP3
CGCCGTGATGGACAGCGCCCGGCTTTCACCGGCCAAACAGGCGGCGTAGTGCTAAGCTCGCCGCCTTTTTTACGCCTTTGATATGACCTATGCACAGCCTTGAACAACTGCACCGCGGCGAATTGGCCGGTATCACCCGCCTCGACCTGGCCTGCGACCTGACCGAGTTTCCCGAGGCCATCTTCACCCTGGCCGATACGCTGGAAATTCTGAACCTGTCCGGCAATCAGCTCAGTAGCCTGCCCGCCGACCTGCCGCGCTTACACAAACTGCGCGTGCTGTTTTGTTCCGATAACAACTTCACCGAAGTACCCGCCGTGCTGGGCCAATGCCCGCAGCTGGAGATGGTCGGTTTCAAGGCCAACCAGATCCGCCACCTGCCGGCGGCCGCCCTACCCGCCAAGCTGCGCTGGTTGATCCTCACCGACAACCAGCTCGAACAACTGCCTGAGGAACTCGGCCAGTGCCCGCGCCTGCAAAAACTCATGCTGGCCGGCAACCGTCTGCGCGAACTGCCGGCCAGCCTGGCGAACTGTCACAACCTTGAGTTAGTGCGCATCGCCGCCAACCAGCTCGACGCTTTGCCGCAGTGCTTGGTGCAACTGCCACGCCTGAGCTGGCTGGCCTTTGCTGGCAATCCGTTCAGCGACCGCGAGGAAGTGCTGGCTCTGGCTCGCCATCCACACCCGCCCATCGCGCGCACGCAACTGGTGATTGGCGAACTGCTTGGCCAGGGAGCCAGTGGCATGATCCATCGTGCACAGTGGTCGTCTCCGGGCCAGCCGTCACGGGCAATGGCCGCCAAGCTGTTCAAGGGCGCAGTCACCAGCGATGGCCTGCCCCACAGCGAAATGGCCGCCTGCCTGGCTGCTGGCGAGCACCCCAACCTGATCCGCGTGGCCGGCCCGCTGGCCGAGCAAGCCAATGCGCCAGCAGGCCTGCTGCTGGAGCTGATCGAACCGAGCTATCAGGTCTTAGCCGGCCCGCCCTCGTTGGCCAGTTGCACCCGCGATCAATACCCAAGCGAACGGCGCTTTAGCCTCAGCGAAGCGCTGCACATCGCCCGCGGCGCCGCCGCGGCCATGAGCCATCTGCATGCCAAGGGCATCCTGCATGGCGACTTGTATGGCCATAACCTGCTGGTCAACCCAGACGGCGACTGCCTGCTCAGCGACTTCGGCGCGGCCTCCTTCTTCGCCCCAGACAGTGCGCTTGGCGCGGCGCTGCAGCGCATTGAGGCGCGCGCCTTCGGTTGCCTGCTGGAGGAGCTGCTGCAACGCTGCACAGCGGATGAACTCGAGCTGCTCTGGCAACTGCAGCGCCGCTGCGTGTCGACAAACCTCGATGAACGTCCAGACTTCGCCGACATCATCGATCAACTTGGTGTTTGAGCGCCGCTCACGTGGCTGAGCGATGAGCAAAACGACGAAGCCCCGGACGGTGCCGGGGCTTCAGGGGACGCAATAACCGTCAGGTGCCGCTCTTGATCTTGCTCCAGATGCGCGTGCGCACACGGTCGATCTTCAGCGGCATGGCTTCCAGTGCGTACAACTTGCTCATCACATCCTGTGGCGGATAGACCTTGTTGTCCGCCTTAAGCGCCGGGTCGACCAGGGTATCGGCCTTGCCGTTACCATTGGCGTAATGCACGTAGTTGCTGATGGACGCCATGACCTTGGGCTCCAACAGGTAATTCATAAAGGCATAGGCCTCGGCCTGATTAGGCGCATCGGCCGGCATGGTGACCATGTCGAACCACATTGGCGCGCCTTCTTTAGGAATCACGTAGTCAATCTTCACCCCATTGCCGGCTTCGCTGGCGCGACTGGCGGCCTGCATGATGTCGCCGGAGAAACCTACCGCCAGGCAGATGTCACCATTGGCCAGATCGCCGACGTACTTAGATGAGTGGAAATAGCGCACGTTCTTGCGCATCTCCATCAGCAGTGCCTCGGCCTTTTTGTAGTCCTCCAGGTTCTGACTGTGGTGCGGCAAGCCGAGCTGGTGCAGCGCGATCGGCAGCATCTCCGGGCCATTGTCGAGGATGGCTACGCCACACGTGGCGAGCTTGGCCAAATTCTCTGGCTTGAAAATCACATCCCAAGAGTCCACTGCCACGCCTTCACCCAGTACCGCTTTG
>NKIE01000873.1 GCA_002256055.1 Pseudomonas sp. PGPPP3
GCGCCGCCGCCCAGTCACCCCGCGCCAGGCCCCAGCCCAGCAGGGTGAGCGCGGCCGCACCGAAAACGGCGGGCACGAAGACGGCCGACACCTTGTCGACCGTCTGCTGGATGGGCGCCTTGCGGGCCTGGGCCGATTCGACCATCTGCACGATCTGCGACAGCATGCTGGCCGCGCCCACGGCCGTGGTGCTGACCACCAGCAGGCCCTCGCCGTTGATGGCACCACCGGTCACGCGGTCGCCAGGGCCGCGCGCCACCGGCAGGCTTTCGCCGGTGAGCAGCGATTCATCCAGGTGGCTGCGGCCTTCGACCACCACACCATCGGTGGGCAGGCGCTCGCCGGGGCGAACCAGCACCTCGTCGCCGGGCACCACCTCGGCCAGCGGCACGCTGGTCTCGACGCCCTGGCGGCGCACGCGCGCCACATCGGGCCGCAGGGCGCGCAGGCCGTCCAGCGCCACCAGGGTGCGGCGCTTGGCGCGCGCCTCCAGCCACTTGCCAAAAAGCACCAGGGTGATGACCACCGCGGCGCTTTCGAAGTAGAGGTGGGGCATGCCGTCCGGGTCCTGGCGCCACAGGTAGCGGCTCA
>NKIE01000874.1 GCA_002256055.1 Pseudomonas sp. PGPPP3
TCCCTGGGCATAACCTCAGCCTGGTGACCTTGGGCGCTTTTATCCTCTGGGTCGGCTGGTTTGGCTTCAATGCGGGCAGCACCTTGAAGGTCGATGTCAGCCTGGGCCTGATTGCCCTGAACACCCATCTGGCAGCGGCGGCCGGCGCACTCGGGGCGGTCCTGGCGCTGCGCAGCAGTTCCAGCCCAATACTACTGACCAGTACCGTCAATGGTGCCTTGGGTGGGCTGGTGAGTGTCACGGCGGGCTGCGCCACCATGGCGCCGGCGTTCGCCATGCTCACCGGCCTGGTTGCCGGTTTTCTGGTGATTTACGGTATGCGCCTGATGGACGCCCTGCGCCTTGATGATGTGGTGGGCGCCGTGCCAGTGCATGGTTTTGCCGGCGTCTGGGGCACGCTGGCGGCAGGCTTGTTTTATAGCGGCGATCTGTTCGATGGCTCACGCGTGATGATCCAGTTGCTCGGTGTGGCCGCCGCCTTTCTCTGGGCGTTTCCACTGGCATTGATGATGTATTTTTTGATGGCCAAAACCATTGGCTTGCGTGTGCCTGTGCATCACGAACAGCGTGGGCTGGACTTCTCTGAGCACG
>NKIE01000875.1 GCA_002256055.1 Pseudomonas sp. PGPPP3
CTGACATACAGGGCCAACAGCACCAGACCCAAACCGCACAGGGTCAGGCCCACGCGCAGCAGACGCGCCAGCCAGAGCCCCATACGCGCGATCAAGCGACAGCCTTAGAGCAGAACGACATCGTACTGCTCCTGGGAATACATGCCCTCGACCTGAAACTTGATGGTGCGGCCGATAAAGGCTTCGAGGTCGGCAACATTGCCTGACTCTTCATCCAGCAGGCGGTCGATGACTTTCTGGTTGGCCAGCACCATATAGCCCTCGGCCTGATAGGCCCTGGCTTCACGCAAGATCTCGCGGAATATCTCGTAGCAGATAGTTTCCGGCGTTTTCAGCTTGCCGCGCCCCTGGCAACTGCTGCACGGCTCGCACAGCACCTGTTCGAGGCTTTCACGGGTGCGCTTGCGGGTCATCTGCACCAAGCCAAGCTCGGTAATACCGATGATGTTGGTCTTGGCGTGGTCACGCTCCAGCTGCTTCTCCAGGGTGCGCAGCACCTGGCGCTGATGCTCCTCATCTTCCATGTCGATGAAGTCGATGATGATGATCCCGCCCAGGTTGCGCAGGCGCAGCTGGCGGGCGATGGTGATG
>NKIE01000876.1 GCA_002256055.1 Pseudomonas sp. PGPPP3
TCGACTCCATGCCCCATGAGAAGAGCCGGCGGATCGCCAAGGAAACCCTGGAGATCTACGCGCCGATCGCCAACCGGCTGGGCATGCACAGCATGCGCATCGAGTTCGAAGACCTTGGTTTCAAAGCCATGTACCCGATGCGCTCCGAGCGTATCCGTGGCGCCGTGCGCCGCGCCCGTGGCAACCGCAAGGAAATCGTCAACAAGATCGAAGAGTCGATCAGCCACTGCCTGACCCGCGAGGACATGCAGGGCGAAGTGCATGGCCGCGAGAAGCACCTGCCAGGGCGCTTCAAGGATTACATCGCAATCCCCAAGGCCAACGGCTACCAGTCGCTGCACACGACCTTGTTCGGCATGCACGGCGTACCGATTGAAATCCAGATCCGCACCCGCGAGATGGAAGAGCTGGCCAACCACGGCATTGCTGCCCACTGGCTGTACAAATCCGCCGAAGACGACCAGCCCAAGGGCAGCCACGCGCGCGCGCGGCAGTGGGTCAAGGGCATCCTTGAACTGCAGCAGCGCGCCGGAAATTCGCTGGAATTCATCGAGAGCGTGAAGATCGACCTGTTCCCCGACGAGGTCTACG
>NKIE01000072.1 GCA_002256055.1 Pseudomonas sp. PGPPP3
TGATCACATGGTGGTAAAGCGACGCCGGCATCAGCAGGCCGACAAAGTGCCCCGCCAGCACGAACAGCACGCCGACGTGGAACAGGTTGCTGGCGATGCGCATGTAGCGTTGCTCAGCCGCATTGCGGTTGAACACCTGGCTGGAACCGGCCTTCCAGGAGTACTGCGACAGATCGAAGCGTGCCCAGCTGCCGATCAGGCAGATGGCCAGCGCGATATAGGGATAAACCCCGAACACCATTAAGTTGAAGCTAGACATGACGTGCCTCCTGGGTCAGTTCAGTGGCCAACCCATCCTGTTTGAAATCGACCCAGTGCAGCGGGATCGGTGACTCTTCGCGGGCCTTGCCCGGTGCGCTGGCCATGCTCGGGCAACGCTCCTGCTGCTCGGCATTGAGGAAGTCCACGGCTTCCTCTTCCCAGATTTTGTCCAGGGCTTCGAGCGAGTCGTCACGGACTTCCGCAGCGACCTGCTCACGCACTTCGGCCATGGCCTCCTGCGGTTCAACCCCGGCAATCTGCAACAAGGCACGGAAGCAACCGGCATAGGCGCTTTCGCGCTCGTCCAGGCGCGTCGCCAGCAATGCCAGCAGATGGGAGACATCGGCCAGACCCTCGCGGGCCTCCAGGTCTTCGCGGGTGGAGAGGAACTCTAGGTACAGCGGGATGTAGTCCGGCAGCTCTTTGACGCCGATGGCAAAACCGGCCTCTTCGTACTGCGCCATCATGTCGACCATGGCCTGACCGCGATCACGGGACTCACCGTGCACGTGTTCGAACAGCAACAGCGACAGAGCGCGACCGCGGCCGAACAGGGCACCGTAGTGCTCCTGGCCGTCCATCAGGTCGTTTTCGCAGATCAGTTCGAGCAGCTCGTGCAGCGCATTGCGCTGCTCCGGGCTGATTTCACGGCTGGCAGCAATGGCCTGATCCAGTTCGTCACGGCCCGCCAGCAATTGCTCGGTGGGGTAGTCGAGTAGCAGGGAAATCACCTTGAGAATTTGCATGCTCAGTCCTCCCACAACTGTACGGTTTTCAGGATGTCGCGCTTGTTGGCTTTCTTGCCGCCGAACATGTTGGTGTCCGAGCTGCCACTGCAACCGCTGCCAAAGCTGAAGCCACAGCCGGAACGCTCGGCAAAGGCATCACTCATGGCGTCTTCACGGTGCGCGCTGGGCACCACGAAACGGTCTTCGTAGTTGGCAATGGCCAGGTAGCGGTACATGTCCTCGACCTGGGCCACGGACAGACCCACGTCTTCCAGCACCTTGAGGTCCTGCACGCCGTCCACTTGCTCGGCACGCTTGTAGGCACGCATCGCCAGCAGACGCTTGAGGGCCAGTTTCACCGGTGCCACATCGCCTGCGGTCAGCAGGTTGGCCAGGTAACGAAGCGGAATGCGCAGGCTGTCGACATCTGGGATCACCCCGTTCATGCCCACGGTGCCAGCGGTGGCAGCGTTCTGGATCGGCGACAGTGGCGGCACGTACCAAACCATCGGCAGCGTGCGGTATTCCGGGTGCAGCGGCAGCGCCAGTTTCCAGTCCACGGCCATCATGTACACCGGCGAACGTTGAGCGGCATTGATCACCGACTGCGGTACGCCATCGGCCAGGGCCTGCTTGATCACGGCGGGATCATGGGGGTCCATGAAAATATCCAGCTGCTTCTGGTACAGGTCCTGCTCGTTCGGCGTGCTGGCCACTTCGTGGATGCGGTCGGCGTCGTACAGCAGCACGCCGAGGTAGCGGATGCGCCCTACGCAGGTTTCCGAGCAAACGGTCGGCATGCCGGCTTCGATCCGTGGGTAGCAGAAGATGCACTTCTCGGATTTACCGCTCTTCCAGTTGAAGTAGATCTTCTTGTACGGGCAGCCGCTGATGCACATGCGCCAGCCGCGGCACTTCTCCTGGTCGATGAGGACGATGCCGTCTTCTTCACGCTTGTAGATCGCGCCGCTCGGGCAGGAGGCCGCGCACGCCGGGTTCAAGCAGTGCTCGCACAGACGCGGCAGGTACATCATGAAGGTATTTTCATACTCGCCATAAATGTCGGCCTGGATCTGGTCGAAGTTCTTGTCCTTACGGCGCTTGGCGAACTCGGTGCCGAGAATTTCTTCCCAGTTCGGGCCCTTTTCGATCTTCTCCATCCGCTCGCCGGTGATCTTGGACCGGGGGCGCGCGGTGGGGAAGGCGTTCATGTCGGGCGCGGATTTCAGGTGGTCATAGTCGAAATCGAACGGCTCATAATAATCGTCGATTTCCGGCATGGACGGATTGGCAAAGATGTTCGCCATGATCCGCCACTTTGACCCCTGCTTGGGGTGCAGCTTGCCCGACTTCGACCGCGACCAGCCGCCATTCCAGCGCTTCTGGTTTTCCCAGTCGGTCGGATAACCGGTGCCGGGCTTCGTCTCGACGTTGTTGAACCAGGCGTATTCAACGCCTTCGCGGCTGGTCCAGACGTTCTTGCAGGTGACCGAGCAGGTGTGGCACCCGATGCATTTGTCGAGGTTCAGGACCTTGCCGATTTGCGCGCGAACTTTCATTCTGCGGCCTCCACATGCTTGGTTGCGGGCGTATCCAGCCAGTCAACTTTCTTCATCTTGCGAACGATCACGAATTCGTCGCGGTTGCTGCCGACGGTGCCGTAGTAGTTGAAACCATAGGACAGTTGCGCATAGCCGCCGATCATGTGCGTGGGCTTCAGCGTGGCGCGGGTGACCGAGTTGTGGATGCCGCCCCGGTTGCCGGTCTTTTCCGAACCGGGCGTATTCACGATCTTTTCCTGCGCGTGATACATGAAGAGCGTGCCCTGCTTGATCCGCTGGCTGACCACCACCCGCGCGGTCAAGGCACCGTTGATGTTGTAGGCCTCGACCCAGTCGTTATCGACCAGACCGGCCGTCTTGGCGTCCACCTCGGACATCCAGACAACTGGGCCACCCCGGTTCAGGGTCAGCATCAACAGGTTGTCAGTGTAGGTGCTGTGGATGCCCCATTTCTGGTGCGGTGTGATGAAGTTCAGCACGACATGCGGGTTGCCCTCGGCTGCGTCGTTGTTGACGGCCTTGGTGATGGTCTTCAGGTCCACCGGCGGGCGGTAGCTGACGAAACCTTCGCCAAAGGCCCGCATCCAGAGGTGATCCTGATAAAGCTGCTGGCGGCCGGTCAGCGTCCGCCACGGGATCAGCTCATGCACGTTAGTGTAGCCGGCGTTGTAGCAGACCGTCTCGGATTCGATCCCCGACCAGGTGGGACTGGAAATGATCTTGCGCGGTTGCGCCGCGATATCGCGGAAGCGGATCTTGGTGTGGTGCGCACCTTCGGCCAGGTGGGCGTGGTGGCGACCGGTGGGTTTCTCCAGTTCCTCCCACGCCTTGACGGCCACTTCGCCGTTGGTTTCGGGGGCGAGCATCAGGATCATTTCCGCCGCGTTGATCGCGGTTTCCAGCTTGGCCAGGCCCTGCGACACGCCTTCGTCCTGCACGACCCCGTTCAGGTCGCGCAGATGGCCGACCTCGACCTTGGTATCCCAGTTGATCCCCTTGCCGCCGTTGCCGAGCTTTTCAAGCAAGGGACCGACCGAGGTGAACTTCTTGTAAAGATTGGGATAGTCCCGTTCGACCGCGATATAGTTCGGGGCGGTCTTGCCGGGGATCAGGTCACATTCGCCCTTCTTCCAGTCCTTCACATGGGCCTGTGCCAACTCGCCGGGGGTGTCGTGCAGCAGGGGAAGCTGAACGATGTCGGTCTCGACCCCAAGCACCTCTGGGGCGACTTCGCTGAACTTCTTCGCGATCGACTTGAAGATTTCCCAATCCGACTTCGACTCATACGCGGGGTCCACCGCCGCCTGCAGCGGGTGGATGAAGGGGTGCATGTCCGAGGTGTTCAGGTCGTCCTTTTCGTACCAGCTGGCGGTGGGCAGCACGATGTCAGAGTAGACGCAGGTGGTGGACATCCGGAAGTCGATGGTCACCAGAAGGTCAAGTTTCCCTTTGGGCGCGTCCTTGTGCCAGACGGCCTCCTTCGGCATCACGCCGCCTTCTTCGCCAAGGTCCTTGCCCATCACGCCGTGATCGGTGCCCAGAAGGTGCTTGAGGAAGTATTCGTGGCCCTTGCCGGATGATCCCAGAAGGTTCGAGCGCCATACAAAGAGGTTGCGCGGCCAGTTTTCCGGGGCGTCCGGATCTTCGCAGGACATCTGCAAGGCGCCGGACTTCAGCTGTTCGGCCACATAGGCCGGAATGGCCTTGCCTGCGGCCTTGGCGGCTTTCGACACCTCCAGCGGGTTGGTTTTCAGCTGCGGGGCAGACGGCAGCCAGCCCATCCGTTCCGCCCGGATGTTGTAGTCGATGAGGGAAATGTCCCAATCGCCCTTTGGCGCGGTCGGCGACAGGATCTCGCCCGCGCGCAGCGTCTCATAACGCCACTGGTCGGTATGGGCATACCAGCACGAGGTGGAGTTCATGTGCCGGGGCGGGCGGTTCCAGTCCAGCGCGAAGGCCAGAGGCGCCCAGCCGGTCTGCGGGCGGAGTTTCTCCTGCCCCACATAATGCGACCAGCCGCCGCCTTCCTGACCGATGCAACCGCACATCACCAGCATGTTGATGATGCCGCGGTAGTTCATGTCCATGTGGTACCAGTGGTTCAGACCGGCCCCAAGGATGACCATGCTCTTGCCATGGGTCTTTTCGGCATTGCCCGCGAATTCCCGCGCCACAGCGATGATCTTTTCCCGTGCGACGCCGGTGATCTTCTCGGCCCAGGCTGGGGTATAGGGGCTTTCGTCGTTGAAGTCCTTCGACACCCACTTGCCGCCAAGACCCCGGTCCAGCCCGTAGTTGGCGCAGAAGAGGTCGAACACCGTGGCGACCAGTGCCTGTGACCCGTCAGCAAGGGTTACACGCCGCGCCGGAATGTTGCGGGTCAGCACTTCGGGGTGATCGCATTTGACGAAGTCGCCCGTGGCGACACCACCGAAATAAGGGAAGTCGACGCCCACAACCTCGTCGTGATGTTCGTCAAGTATCTGGCTTAGCCGCAGGTTTGCTTCGGCCCCCTTGGCGCGCTGCTCAAGGTTCCATTTGCCCTCTTCGCCCCAGCGGAAACCGATGGAGCCGTTGGGGGCAACGATCTGGCCCGAAGCCTCGTCATAGGCGACGGTCTTCCAGTCGGGGTTGTTGGTTTCGCCCAGACCTCCGGCAAAATCCTCGGCGCGCAGCATGCGTCCGGGGACAAGGTGGCCATCGCGGTCTTCCAGCCGGACCAGCATCGGCATGTCGGTGTATTTGCGGGCGTAGTCCTCGAAATACTCGGCCTGCCGGTCAAGGTGGTATTCGCGCAGGATCACATGGCCCATTGCCATCGCCAGCGCAGCATCGGTGCCGGCCTGCGGGTTCAGCCAGATGTCGCCGAACTTGGCGGCCTCGGAATAGTCGGGGCTGACCACGGCGGATTTGGTCCCGCGATAACGCACCTCGGTATAGAAATGCGCGTCGGGGGTGCGGGTCTGGGGCACGTTCGAGCCCCATAGCATCAGGAAGCCCGCGTTATACCAGTCGGCCGATTCCGGCACGTCGGTCTGTTCGCCCCAGGTCTGGGGGGAGGCAGGCGGCAGGTCGCAATACCAGTCGTAGAACGACATGCAGGTGCCGCCCAGCAGCGACAGGTAGCGCGAGCCGGCGGCGTAGCTGACCATCGACATGGCGGGGATCGGCGAGAAGCCGAAGACGCGGTCAGGGCCATGGGTCTTGGCGGTATAGGCGTTGGCGGCGGCGATGATCTCGGTCGCTTCGTCCCAGGTGGCGCGCACGAAGCCGCCCTTGCCGCGCGTCTTGGTGTAGCTTGCGCGCAGGGCGGGATCGTTCTGGATCGCGGCCCAGGCGGCGACCGGCGTCATCGAGGGACGCATCTTGCGCCAGGCGCGCATCAGGGCGCCGCGGATCAGCGGGTTTTTCACCCGGTTGGCAGAATAGAGATACCAGCTGTAGGAGGCACCCCGCGCGCAGCCGCGCGGTTCATGGTTGGGCAGGCCCGCCCGGGTGCGCGGATAGTCGGTCTGCTGGGTTTCCCAGGTCACGATGCCGGACTTGACGTAGATCTTCCACGAACAGGACCCGGTGCAGTTCACCCCGTGGGTCGAGCGCACGATCTTGTCGTGCCGCCAGCGGTTTCTGTACGTGTCTTCCCAGTCCCGGTTCTCGCGCGTGGTCTGGCCCCAGCCGTCCGAGAATTGCTCAAGCTCTTTGCTTTGGAAGAAGTTCAGTCTGTCGAGCAGGTGGCTCATTTGGGCTTCCTTTCGTTATTCTGCGGGGTGGGCGGCGGTGATGGCACGGCCGCGCTCGATGTCATGGAGAAGCCCGCCGGGGCGCGTGTAGGCGACCCAGGTGATGGCAAGGCAGATCACGTAGAAGGCGAGGAACAGCCACAGCGCGCCGATCGGGCTGCCGGTCATGGCGATGGACGAGCCATAGGCCTTGGGGATGAAGAACCCGCCGTAGGCCCCGATGGCGCTGGTGAAGGCGACGATGCCGCTGGATTCCATCGCGATCTGACGGGCACGGTCCATGCCGGTCAGTTGCGGCATCAGGCGGGGTACTTCCTTGCCCATGATGACCGGGATCATCTGGAAGGTCGACGCGTTGCCGACCCCGGTGAATAAGAAGAGCGCCATGAACCCGGCGAAGAACCCGGCAAAGCTGCCCGCCTGCAAGGACAGGATCACAGCCAGCACGGATGCGATCATGCCCAGGAACACCCAGAACGTGACCCGACCGCCGCCAAACTTGTCCGATACCCAACCCGTGCCGGCACGCGACAGTGCGCCAACCAGTGGGCCCAGGAAGACGTATTGCAGCGCGTTCACATCCGGGAAGGCGATCTTCGACAGCAAGGGGAAGCCTGCCGAATAGCCGATGAAGCTGCCGAAAGTGCCGATGTAGAGGACACACATCAGCCAGTTGTGGGTGCGCCCGAAGATCACCGACTGCTGGGCAAAGCTGGCCTTGGCATCAGCGATGTCGTTCATTCCCAGCCATGCGGCCACGGTGGAGATCAGGATGAACGGCACCCAGATGAAGCCTGCGTTCTGCAGCCACAGCTCGCCCCCTACAGCCATCGTCTGCGGTGCCCCGCCCATGGCGCCGAAGACGCCCACGGTAATGACCAGTGGCACCAGGAACTGCATGACGCTGACGCCAAGGTTGCCAAGCCCTGCGTTCAGTGCCAGCGCGTTGCCTTTCTCGGCCTTCGGGAAGAAGTATCCGATGTTGGCCATGGAAGAAGCGAAGTTGGCTCCGCCAAGGCCGCAGAGCAGCGCCAGCACCAGGAAGATGAAGTAAGGGGTTTCCGGGTTCTGCACGGCATAGCCGATGCCGATGGCGGGCAGCATCAGCGACGCGGTGGACAGCGTTGTCCAAAGCCTGCCGCCAAAGATTGGCACCATGAAGCCGTAGAAGATCCGCAGCGTGGCGCCCGACAGCGCGGGCAAGGCAGCCAGCCAGAACAGCTGTTCGGGGGTGAAGGCAAAGCCGATCAGCGGAAGCTTGGCCACCACCATCGACCACACCATCCAGACCGAGAAGGCCAGAAGCAGCGCCGGGATCGAGAGCCACAGGTTGCGGCGTGCGACCGCCCTGCCCTTTTCGGCCCAGAAGGTTGGGTCCTCTGGATGCCAGTCCTCCAGCACGCGCGGCATGGTGGTGCGTTCCGGGTGGTGGATGGCCTGCATCTCCGGGAGTTGCGGCAGACGGTCCAGCGCCTCGCCATGGGCGGCACGCTCCATCGCGCGGATTGACAGGTGCATCCAGGTGAGCGCGATGGCGACCAGCACGAAGAGCAGCGCAAAGCACGAGGTGTAGATGCCGGTGAGGTCAAGCAGCGCGCCGAAGGCGATCGGCAGGACAAAGCCGCCGAGGCCGCCGATCATGCCCACAAGGCCCCCGACCGCGCCCACATGGTTAGGGTAGTAGACCGGGATGTGCTTGAACACCGCCGCCTTGCCAAGGCTCATGAAGAAGCCAAGGGCAAACAGCGTTGCGATGAAGGGCCACAACCCCATGCTGGTCGAAAAGGCGATGGTGCCGTCCTTGCCCTGAATGACGTAATCCGTGGGCGGATAGGACAGCATGAAGAGGAACAACATCGAAAAGCCGAAGGTCCAGTACATGACCGACCGCGCGCCGAACTTGTCCGAAAGGTGCCCGCCATAGGCGCGGAACAGCGAGGCGGAAAGGCTGAAGGACGCCGCCGCCATGCCCGCCGTGCGGACGTCAACCTTGTAGACGTCGATCAGGTAGTGCGGCAGCCACAGCGCCAGTGCCACGAAGGCACCGAAGACGAAGAAGTAGTAGAGCGAGAAGCGCCAGACCTGCAGGTTCTTAAGGGGCGCGAACTGCTGTGCAAAGCCGGGTGCCTTGGCCCCCGTCCTGCGACGCTCCACCAGCGCCGGGTCGTCCTTGGCAAAGACGAAGAAGATCACGCCCATCAGGGCAAGCGCCGCCGCCCAGACGTTCGCCACGCCTTGCCAGCCATAGGCCACCATCACGAAGGGGGCGACGAACTTGGTCACCGCGGCGCCGATGTTGCCAGCGCCAAAGATGCCCAGCGCCGTGCCCTGATGGCCCGCATCGTACCAGCGGCTGACGTAGGCCACGCCGATGATGAAGGACCCGCCCGCAAGGCCCACGCCAAGCGCTGCGACCAGATACATGATGTAGGTATCGGCGAAGGTCAGCGCCCATGTCGCCAGCGCGGCCAGGATCATCTGGGCGGAAAAGACCAGCCGCCCGCCATACTTTTCGGTCCAGACGCCCAGGAAGATCCGGGTCAGCGACCCAGTCAGGATCGGGGTTGCTACCAACAGGCCGAACTGGGTGTCGTTTAGACCCAGCTCGCCCTTGATGGCGACACCGATGATGGAAAAAATCGTCCAGACCGCGAAACAGGCGGTGAAGGCGATCGTGCTCAGGCTCAGGGCGCGCGTCTGGTCGGCGCGTGAGACTGTGGCGTGCGGCTGCATGGCAGGGGTCTCCGGCAAGAATTGCTTGGTCCCCGGAAAGGGGATCGCAAGCAGACGTGCCTGCCCGAGAGGGTCAAAAGACTTGATCTAGATCATGCGAGGACAATTTCTAAATCAAATAAATAGGTTAAAGAATTTTGTTTCCCCGTAAGCACTGGCGCATCAAGTCATGTCCAGCGCTGATCAATTACAGCATTGACAAAAATCAAGTGATCCGGTGATCTGGCTTTTAACTGATGCGGAGCGCACGACATGCCCGAGGCTCATTATCCAGAGATTCGAGCACTCAACCTGTTTGCCGAAATGGCGGAGGCGAATTTCCTGTCGCTGATGCGCGGTGCCTATGTGCAGAATTTCCCACCGCAGATCGAATTGATCGGCGAAGGCGAGCCCAGCGATTTTCTGCACGTTGTCCTGTCCGGCTCGGTCGATCTGTTCTCGACGTGGAACGGCCGTGAAACCAGCCTTGCGACCGTGAGGCCCGTTTCGACCTTCATCCTGGCGGCAACGATCAAGAACGCACCCTATCTGATGTCGGCCAGAACGCTGGAGAAAAGCAGAATCGTCCTGATCCCCAGCCAGGACGTGCGTGCGATCTTCGATACGGACGGCAGTTTCGCCCGGGCGATCGTGACGGAGCTGGCACAGTGTTACCGCTCGGTCCTC
>NKIE01000877.1 GCA_002256055.1 Pseudomonas sp. PGPPP3
GAAACCCGCTTGCCGAGCGGCTTGGACGGCCATTTCGTCGCCCCGGTGGCGTTCGAGATCGGTGGCATCCACGAGCTGAACAAGGAACACTTCGGCCCCATCCTGCACCTGGTGCGTTTTGCCGCCAGCGAGCTGGATGCGGTGGTCGGGGCGATCAACGCCACCGGCTATGGCCTGACCCTAGGTGTGCACAGCCGCAACGAGGAAACCGCCAAGCGCATTGAGGCCCAGGCGCGGGTCGGCAACCTGTACATCAACCGCAACCAGATCGGTGCCGTGGTCGGTGTGCAACCGTTCGGCGGCTGCGGTCTGTCCGGAACCGGGCCAAAAGCCGGTGGGCCGAGCTACCTGCTGCGCTTTGCCAATGAACGCACCACCTCGGTCAACACCACGGCGGTAGGCGGCAACGCCTCGCTGTTGTCGTTGAACGACGCGTAACCGTTGGAGTCCGAAGGCACTCTGGGAGGTCGCATTGGCTTAACCCGGATGCCCTTCGGGCTGCGATGCTCAAGCGCTGTCGGAGCTACGGTCCGGCGGCCATCCACTTCTGTTTGCGGGGAGTGGGGTGATTCGGCGCGGTGGTTGAGCGT
>NKIE01000878.1 GCA_002256055.1 Pseudomonas sp. PGPPP3
AGCCGTCATAGGAGTTTTGGCCGTGGTCGACTCGTGAAGACCCAAAGCGGGTGCGCCCCACAGTCGGCTTTCCGGCGATCCAATTCAATACCCCAAAGAAGCAGTTCGTGGCAACCCGCAAGGTGCCCATTGTTGTCGTTCAGTTCCGTCCCGTGGACTTCGGTAGTGCCCGCGATTGCAGTCATTGGCATTTCCTCGCTGAACGACAAATCTGGACCTAAACTATCGCCACCATCGATCAATGCCCACTTTCAGGTCCCCGGCTCACTTATCGACAGGAATCTTTAGTGATGCTCTAGGGAGTTATGCGAGTTTTCCAATCTGCGATCCAATTACCCCCATTTCGCGCCTCATGCGACTTCAGCTTCGGCAAAAAAAAGTTCGCAATTCTGTCCCACATGGCAACCGGATTTGAATACATCGGAAAGTGACCGCAATGCGGACTTTCTGCAAGCCGGACTCCATTCGCCTGGATGTGGCGCAGACGGGACGCGTACAAGGCACTGGCATAGGCCGGCGCGTGAAGAGTCCGGGGAATGAAGGAGTCAAATAATCGCTCGGCATCTGTTTCGGGATGGGCGTCGATTT
>NKIE01000879.1 GCA_002256055.1 Pseudomonas sp. PGPPP3
CGCCACTCAATTCCCGCAGTGCACACCAAAAACCCTGGTCAGCCGGCGCGCCGACATTCTGCGCGAGTTTGCCCGCGAGCAACGTGACATCATTCTCAAACCCTTGGATGGCATGGGCGGCTCCTCGATCTTTCGTCACAGCGAAGGCGACCCAAACCTCTCGGTGATTCTGGAAACCCTGACCGCCCATGGCCGCCAGCAAATCATGGCGCAGACCTATCTGCCAGCCATCAAGGACGGAGATAAGCGCATTCTGATGATCGACGGCGAGCCCGTACCTTACTGCCTGGCACGCATCCCGGCTGCCGGCGAAACCCGCGGTAACCTGGCCGCCGGCGGCCGCGGTGAAGCCCGCCCCTTGACCGAGCGCGATCGCTGGATTGCCGCCCAAGTCGGCCCGACCCTGCGGGAAAAAGGCCTGCTATTTGTCGGCCTCGACGTGATCGGCGAACACCTCACCGAGATCAACGTCACCAGCCCCACCTGCATCCGCGAAATCGACAACGCGTTTGGCACCTGCATCGCCGAGCAATTGATGGCGGTGATCGCCGCCAAGCTGGAGGCACGCAGCACACCCAAAGCTTGACG
>NKIE01000073.1 GCA_002256055.1 Pseudomonas sp. PGPPP3
CCTATGGGGCTATGCCGTTCGAGTGGCAGAAGGTCGCGTTGCCGGCCGGTCTGTCGTTTATCGTCCTGCAGGTGATTTCCTACCTGGTCGATGTGCACCGCAAGGTGGTGCCGGTGGAGCGTAGCTTTGCCAACTTCGCCACTTATCTAGCGATGTTCGGTCACTCGATTGCCGGCCCGATCATCCGTTACGACTGGGTTCGTCAGGAACTGCAGCAGCGTTACTTCAATCCGTTGAACTTTGCGTTGGGTTCGCGGCGTTTCATGATTGGCTTGAGTATGAAGGTGCTGGTGGCTGACAGCCTTTCACCGCTGGTGGCTGTGGCGTTCGCCCTGGAAAATCCGTCCTTCGTCGATGCCTGGATTGGTTGCCTAGCCTATTCGCTGCAACTGTTCTTCGACTTTGCCGGTTACAGCGCCATGGCCATCGGCCTGGGTCTGATGCTTGGTTTTCACTTCCCGGAAAACTTCAATCGACCTTACTGGGCGCGCAATATTCAGGATTTCTGGCGGCGCTGGCACATCTCGCTGTCCAGTTGGTTGCGTGACTATCTGTATATCGGTCTGGGCGGCAACCGCTTCGGTACCTGGAGGACCTATCGCAACCTATTCCTGATCATGGCTATCGGCGGTCTGTGGCACGGTGGCGACAGTTGGAACTATCTGTTGTGGGGCGCTGCTCACGGCATTGCACTGTGTATCGACCGGGCCTGGAGTCGTGGCGGATTGCCAGACCTGCCAGCCTGGCTGGCGCATACCGTGACGCTGCTGTTCGTGTTCCTGGCCTGGACCCTGTTCCGCGCCCCCACCTTCGATGCGGCGCTTGGCATGTATGCCGGCCAGTTTGGTCTGCATGCCTTCGCCTTGGGCGATGCTCTGGCCGCAACCTTGCGTCCGGCCCATGGCTTTGCTGCAGCGCTGGGTGTCATTTGCCTGCTGCTGCCGTTGTATCAGACCCGCGCCGAGGCGCGTTTCGGTGAGGTTTGGGCGTTTCGTGCAGTCGGCGCCTTGTGGCCGATACTTGGCTTCCTGCTGTCGTTCGCCCTGATCGCCAGCCGGGAAACCGTGCCCTTTCTGTACTTCCAGTTCTAGGCGCTGTGACCATGTCAAAAAAAGATACCTCCCTTGCGCCTGTATTGCCGAGCAACATGATGATCCGCCTGAGCCCTGTAGCCGGCTTGGTCATGTTCGCTTTTTTGCTGATCGGTTTGCTTTGCTGTTTGTGGGCGATGTTTATCAGCGGCAAGGTTGATCTGTTGCCGAACAAAGTGAGCTGGGATGACATTCGCAATGGCGAAATAACCCATCGCATCGCCAAGGAGTTGGCCAATGTGCCGTTTGCCAAACGCGCGGCTGACCTGGAGCGCGCGGCCAGTTGGCTGGTGATTGGTGATACCGGCAGTCGTGTCCGTCAGGGCTGTCCCGGTTGGTTGTTTTTGGCCGATGAGTTGAAAGTACATCCGCGTGCCGAGTTGAATGCCACCGCACGGGCACAGAAGGTCATTGCATTGCACGAACAACTGGCCGTTCAAGGCGTTGAGTTGTTGGTCGTACTGGTGCCGGATAAGACGCGTATCGCGGCGGATCAGCGCTGTGCCGTGGTGCGTTCTCCACTGCTAGACAGTCGCGTCCAGCAGTGGTCGGCGCAGTTGCAGGCGGCCGGAGTCATGAGTTTGGATCTGGCCCTGCAATTACAGCCGTTGGGCAACGCAGCTTTTCTGCGTACGGACAGCCACTGGAACGAAAAAGGGGCCTCGGCAGCGGCTCAGGCCATTGCTAAAAAGCTTGGCGAGTTGGGTGTTGAGGCGTCGCCAGTCAAACATTTCAACGCGACTCTGGCTGCGCCGGCGCTGCGTCCTGGCGATCTGGTCCGCCTCGCCGGGTTGGATTGGTTGCCGCTGACCCTGCAACCGCAGCCGGAGACGGTCAGTGCGACGCAGTTTCAAGAGGTTGCGCAAGCCGCGAGTGATTCGCCAGTGGGTGAGGATGATCTGTTTGGCGATACTCAGTTGCCCAATGTGGCGGTGATCGGTACATCCTTTTCGCGTAATTCGAGCTTCATCCCCTTTCTGGAGAATGCGTTAAACGCTCGCGTTGGTGACTTTAGTCTGGACGGTGGAGAGTTCTCCGGTGCTGCCAAGGCGTATTTCCAAAGTGCCGCATTCCAACAGACACCTCCGCGTATCGTCGTGTGGGAAATCCCTGAACGAGATCTGCAGACGCCATACGTTGACGACATTCATTTGCCAAGTCGCTGACTGTCTGTGGCTTCACCCGGGGCGCCTGCAGCGGCAACGCGGTTGCTCGTTCATGCTGCGATGGCGTGCATGGCTGACCCAGTTCCGCAATGGCGGTTTCTCCTGGTCACCACTGCGGGTTTGAGGGTTACACCTCGACCGGCAGTGGTGGATCATCTCAGCGCCCCAAATAGGCGCGCCAGCCGCCGAAATGGCTGATGTTCTCTGCCCCTTGCAGGCCATAGGCCTCGCAGATAAAGCCGCTTTCCCAGCGCCCGTCCGCCAGTTGCACCTTGCCCAGGCCCAAGGGTGCCGGAATACCGGTGAGGAAGGAGCCCAGCTCGGCGCTCGGCAATTCCCAGACTTCCACGGCGATGCTCACACCCCCTTCAGCGACCCGCACCATCCCCGGACGGAATGGCGGGCCGCCGGCCAGGGCATACAGCTGGTAATCCGCGGAGCTCTGCGTAGCTTCAATCAGCTGTCCACCGCGCTGCTTGAGCTGCCAGTTGAGCGGCTGGCCATCCAGGTGTGCGCCGCAGACCACCACGCGGGCCATGTCGTTGCGCGCGGCCGTCGCTGGGGTCCCGTGGTTGAGCGTGCGCTCACCGCAGAGCGGCAACTGGCTCTGGCGCTGCAGGGCGTCAGCCAGGCTGAGTAGGTACTGGTCAGTAAACGTCCGGCCAAAGAGGGTCACGCCCCAGGGCAAGCCATTGGCCATAAAGCCGGCGGGCACGGCGACGGCGGCGTAATCCAGCATGTTCATAAAGTTGGTGTAGTAGCCTAGGTCCGAGTTGCGCAGGACCGGTTCGGCGTGCAGCTCGGCCAGGCTCACCGGGCGCGGATAGGCCGGGGTCAGTACGCAGTCGAGATCGGCCATCAGCTGATCGCAGATAGCTTTCAGTGCCTGCAAACGGTACTGCGCGCGGAAGGTGTCGACACCGCTGACGGCGGGCGCCTTCTCCAGCACCGCCTTGATCACCGGTAGCACGGCCTGCGGTTGTTGCTCAATCAATGCGCCGGCGACGCTGTAGCGTTCGGCCACCCAGGGGCCGGCATATAGCAGGCGCGCAGCTTCGAGGAAGGGCGCGAAGTCGATTTCCACCGCTTCGCCGCCCAGGGCTTTGAGCTGCTCGATGGTGCTAGCGAACAGCGCTGGGCTCTCGTTGCAACCGAGAAACTCCAGCTGTGCTGGCACGCCGAAGCGAAATCCTGCGCGGGGTTTGCCGAAGGCACTGGCATCGTTCCACAGCGGGTTGGCGCGGCTGTACTCATCGTGCGAGTCGAGCTTGGCGGTCAGCGCTAGCAGCTGGCTGGCTTCGGCAGCGGTGGCAGTGAAGTAGGTCACGCAATCCAGGCTGCGGCAGGCAGGTACTACGCCGGCAGTGGAAATCAGGCCTTTGCTGGCCTTGAGGCCGACCAGGTTGTTCAGTGCTGCCGGTACCCGGCCACTGCCTGCGGTATCGGTGCCGAGGGCGAAGCTGGCCACACCGAGCGCCACGGCCAGGGACGAACCCGCGCTGGAGCCGCCGGACGGGTAATCCGGGTGCACGCTGTTGCGGCATTCGCCGTAGGGCGAGCGGGTGCCATTAAGCCCGGTGGCGAACTGGTCGAGGTTGGTTTTGCCCAGCGGCACGGCGCCGAGGGCGATCAACTGCTGGACGATGGTCGCGCTCTGCTCTGGTACATAGGCGAAGGCCGGGCAGGCCGCTGTCGTTGGGATGCCGGCCAGGTCGATATTGTCCTTGATCGCGAACGGCACGCCGAACAGCGGCAACTCCGCAGCCGACTTGCCGTCCAGCGCCGCCAGATAGGGTTCCAGTTCGGCCTGACTGAGCAGGTGGATAAACAGGTTGAACTCGGGGTTAAGTGCTGTGGCCTGCTCGTGCAGGGTCGCAATCAGCTGGCGCGGGGTCAGGCTGCTATCTGCGTAGGTTGTTTTCAGGGCGCCGAGGCGCAAATCATGGGCAAAGGCAGGCATCAAACTTCCTCCAGAACAACAACACGTTGACCAGCGCGCACCGGCGAACCGGGCTGTACGCGCACTTCGCGGACGATACCGGCGCGCGGCGCCAGTAGCGGGATTTCCATCTTCATCGACTCGAGAATCACCAACACATCGCCGGCCTTGACCGTGTCGCCTTCGTTCACCGAAACCTGCCAGAGGTTGCCGGCGATATGGCTTTCGATGCTGTGCTGGCCTGCGCCAAGCGGCGCGTCATCCCCCAGTTCGGGCGCCACTTCTTCACTGTCAAAGTGGGCCTGGCCGGACTCGATCCAGTGCTGGCGTTCGGCATCGAAGGCGTCGCGTTGCTGAGTGCGGAATGCGTCGATGCCCTCGGCTTCTTTGGTCAGGAAATCCTGGTAATCGGCCAGCTTCAGTTCGCTGTCCTCGATGCGCAGCTCGTAGCGGCCGAGCGGGAAGTCGCGACGGATCTGCAGCAGCTCCTCGGCCCCCACCGGATAGAAGCGGATCTGGTCGAAGAAGCGCAGCAGCCAGGGCTTGCCGTTGAATGCGGCGACTTCACGGTAGCGGTTCCACATCTGCAGGGTGCGGCCAACGAACTGGTAACCGCCGGGGCCTTCCATGCCGTACACGCACATGTAGGCGCCGCCGATGCCCACCGAGTTCTCGGCGGTCCAGGTGCGCGCCGGGTTGTACTTGGTGGTGACCAGTCGATGGCGCGGATCGAGCGGGGTGGCTACTGGTGCGCCGAGGTAGACGTCGCCCAGGCCCATCACCAGGTAGCTGGCGTCGAACACCGTGCGGTAGACCTCGTCCAGATTGGGCAGGTCGTTGATGCGGCGGATAAATTCCAGGTTGCTCGGGCACCAGGGTGAGTCCTTGCGCACCGTGGTCATGTATTTCTCGATCGCCAATTGGCAGGCCGGGTCATCCCAGGACAGTGGCAGGTGGACGATGCGCGACGGCACGCGTAGGTCGGTGGCGTTGCACACCGCATCCCACTCGCCGATGACCTCGGCCAGCAGCTTGGCCAGTGACAGGGTTTCCGGTTGGTAGTGCACCTGCAGTGAGCGAATGCCCGGGGTTAGATCAATCACGCCGTTGAGGTTCTTCGCCTCCAGCGCTTGCATCAGCGCATGACCACGAAAGCGCAGCACCAGGTCCAGCTCGGCCTGACCGATTTCCAGCAGCAGGTGGGTGTCGCCGGAGAGGCGCGCAACCAAGCGTTTGTCCAAACTGCCGATATCGAGGATCACCGGAGGCTCTAACGGGATCGGTTGCCAGTTCACTGCCACGGCTTCCAGGCCAGTCACTTCCGCCTTGCGTGCTTTGGCCAACTGGCGGGCGGTGTCGATGTTCACCGGCACGAAGCGCAGCTTGTCGCCGGCTTTGAGCTGGCCGAGCTGCCACAGGTCCGCTTCGATGATGGTCACCGGGCAGACGAAGCCGCCCAGGCTCGGGCCATCGGGGCCGAGGATCACCGGCATGTCGCCGGTAAAGTCCACCGCACCAATCGCATACGGATTGTCGTGGATATTCGACGGGTGCAGGCCGGCTTCGCCGCCGCTGTCGCGCACCCACTCCGGTTTCGGTCCGATCAGGCGCACGCCGGTGCGGCTGGAGTTGAAGTGCACTTCCCAGTCGGTGGCGAGGAAGGTGTCGATATAGGCCGGGGTGAAGTATTCCGGCGCGCCGTGCGGGCCGTAGATCACGCGGATTTCGCGCACGGCGGGCAGGGCGGGGCACAGTGCGGCGGGCAGTTGCGCGCCGTTGTCCGCATTGCTCAATGCCGGGATATGCAGCACGTCGCCGGCGCGCAGGGCGCGGCCGCCGTGGCCGCCGAACTGGCCGAGGGTGAAGGTGCTTTTCGAACCCAGGTACTCCGGCACCTGCAGGCCGCCGCGCAGGGTGAGATAAGAACGCGCGCCTGAGCCGGCGATGGTGCCGAGGCTCAGGGTGCTGCCGGCTTTGATCAGCAGCGCGCTGTTCAGCGGCTGAACCTCGCCATCCAGGGTGACGGGGATTTCTGCGCCAGTCACCGCCACCACCGCATCGGTATTGAAACGTAGCAGCGGGCCACTCATGGTGATTTCCAGGCCGGCGGCACCTTCCGCGTTACCCAGCAGACGGTTGCCCAGGCGCAGGGCGCGGTCGTCCATCGGCCCGGATGGCGGCACGCCGACGGCCCAGTAACCGAGGCGGCCGGGGAAGTCCTGCACGGTGGTCTGGGTGCCGGCGCTGAGCACTTCGAAGGTGGTTGCCTGGTAGACCAAGCCCTCCAGGCAGCGCGTCCACGGTTCGCCACTGGCGAACGGCGCGTCGACCAGAATCTGCCGCAGGTAGTCGCGGTTGCTTTCCACGCCGTACAGCACCGAGTCGGCCAGTGCTTGGCTGAGTGCGGCGCTGGCTTGGTCGCGGGTCGCTGCCCAGGTGATGACCTTGGCGATCATCGGGTCGAAGTAGGGCGGGATCTCGCAGCCTGCTTCGACCCAGGTGTCGATGCGCAGGGCTTTGCCATCGGCCTTGGGGAAGTCCACAGCGGTGAGCAGGCCGGGGCTAGGCTGGAAGTCGCGGCCCGGGTCTTCGGCATACAGGCGCGCCTGGATGGCATGGCCGCTGGGCTTCAAGCCTTTGGCCAGTTCGCTCAGCGGCGCCAGGTCACCGGCCGCCAGTTCGATCATCCAGCGCACCAGGTCGACGCCCCACACCTGTTCGGTGACGCCATGTTCGACCTGTAGGCGGGTGTTCACTTCGAGGAAATAGAAGCGCTCGGCGGCGCTGTCGTAGACGAATTCGACGGTGCCGGCGCTGCGGTAGCTGACCGCCTTGGCCAGCTTGATTGCCGCTGCGCACAGCTCATCCGCCATGCCGGCTGGAAGGTTGGGCGCCGGGGTTTCTTCCAGCACCTTCTGGTTACGCCGCTGCACCGAGCAATCGCGCACGCCGAGGGCGATGACGTCGCCGCAGCCGTCGCCGAACACCTGCACTTCCAGGTGACGGGCACGCTGGATGTATTTCTCGATAAACACGCCGCTGTCACTGAAGTTGTTCTGGCCGAGGCGTTTGACCGCGTCGAAGGCATCGCTCAGCTCGGCGGCGCTGTTGCATACGCGCATGCCGATGCCGCCACCGCCGGCGGTGCTTTTCAGCATCACCGGGTAGCCGACTTCATCACCTGCGATCAGCGCGGCGTCGAGGTTTTCCAGCAGTTCGGTGCCTTCCAGCATCGGCACGCCGTGCTGCTTGGCCAGGGCGCGGGCGGTGTGCTTGAGGCCGAATACGCGTAGCTGCTCGGGAGTCGGGCCGACAAAGGCAATGTTGGCAGCTTCGCAGGCTTCGGCAAACGCCGCGTTTTCGGAGAGGAAGCCGTAGCCGGGGTGGATGGCTTTCGCGCCGGTCTGCTTGGCCACAGCGAGGATCTTCTCGACCACCAGATAGGTGCCGGCGGCAGGGCCTTCGCCAAGGCTGAAGGCTTCATCGGCCTGCTGGATATGCAGGCTGGCGGCATCGGCCTCGGAGTACACGGCCACGCCTTTGACATTGAGTGCACGCAGGGTACGCAGGATGCGGCATGCGATGGCGCCGCGGTTGGCGATCAGGAGTTTGTCGAACATGTGCTTGCCCTCGAAAGGGTTGGCGGGCCGTCCCGCGGTATTCGGTCTGCACCACGGTCGTCCGTGGTTGAAAGGCTTCGTTATGCGCTTGCGTAGGAGGGGTTACGTCTTTGGCTAACCCATCCTACGGTTGAGCTGACTCATCAATCCCACACCAACACCTCGGCCGGGGTTGGGTTGTAGCCGTTGCAGGGGTTGTTCAGCTGCGGGCAGTTGGAGAT
Organism: Pseudomonas sp. PGPPP3; assembly: GCA_002256055.1. Lineage (GTDB taxonomy): Bacteria > Pseudomonadota > Gammaproteobacteria > Pseudomonadales > Pseudomonadaceae > Aquipseudomonas. The sequence goes on from NKIE01000073.1 coordinate 8,038, forward strand.
CAGCACGATCACGTCCATATGGGCTTTCAGCTCGACGTATTTGCCCGGTGCGGAGATGCCGTCTTCGAAGGTCAGGCCCCCTTCGGGGGTGACGGGCACGTTCATAAAGAAGTTGATGTTGGCGCCGATGTCGCGCTTGGCCAGGCGGCCGTCGTGCATGCTGGCGCGCAGGAAGTTGTCGCGGCAGCTGTGCATATAGCGCTTGTCCAGTGCGTAGCGCACGGTGTTGCTCTCTTGGGCGCAGGCGCCGCCGAGGGTGTCGTGGCGCCCGCAGGTGTCGGCGCTGATGGTCAGCAGCGGATTGCCGAGGTTCGAGTACAGCACCGTGCCGGTGCTCAGGTACACACTGTTCTGCTTGCGCAGGGTGCGTTGTGGGTCGTAGCGCTCACGCGGGTTGCGGGCCGAGAAGAACAGCGTGTCGACCGCCTGGTTGCCTTGCAGGTCGAGCAGGCGCAGGGTCTGTCCGGCTTTGACTTCACAGAGAAACGGCTCGCCGGCCGGGATTTCGTGGCGATACACGGCGGCTTCAGGCTGTAGGGTGCTGGCGATTAAATTCATGTGGGCAACCCTCAGAGGTACAGACGTTCGGTGTTGTGGAAGCCGCGGCCGTTTTCCGGGCGCGAGGTGCGGCACAGCACGCTGATGCCGTCGCTGGCGACCTGGTGCCAGCTCAGTTGCACCGGTTTGGGTGCGTACGCAGGGTTGGGGTCCATGGGGTGTTGCAGGGCGGTGAGCACCACCAGGGTGTCCATCGGCGCGTACAGTTCCACATAGTCGCCGGCCTTGGAGTTGCCGGGCTGGAAGTGGAAGGCGCCGTCGGCATCAACCGTGACCTGGCTGAACAGATTGAGGTTCATCAGCAGGTCTTGCAGGTTGAGGTCCCACTTGCCCATTTCCACCAGCAGGTTGTCCATGCCGTTGCGGAAGAAGCCGTTGCGCAGTTCCTGATAGCGACCGGCGCCATATTTTTCCGCGACTTCGGCGGCGTTCAATACGCCGCCGAAGCTGTCATGCCAGCCGCAGGTGTCGGCGGTGATGGCGGCGAGCACGCGGCCCATGTCCGAGTACAAACAGTGGCCGGCGGTGAGCTTGGCGGTGTGCTGGCATTTGAGGGTGTCGGGCAGGTTGAGGCGCTCGCTTTTCTCCGCAGCAGAGAGCAGCAGCAAGCTGACATTGGCGCCGCCTTCGATATCGGTGATACGCAGCAATTGGCCGCGTTTAAGGACGAAGGAGGTGTGGCCGCCGCCGGGGACGAATTCTTCGTAGAGGGTTGGGCGCAGGGTCAATGCGGTGGTCATGGTCGCTCCTTACCGAGCCGGCTGCAGATGCGCCGGCAAGGCGTCAACGGCGGCGTGGGCCGCGCGGCGGTCAGTGTTCAAGGGAATGTCGTAGGTGATGCGCGCGCCAAAGGCACCGGGGGCGTGCGGGTCGATGCGGGTCTTGTCGAACACCAGCAGGCGGGTGCCGAGGCTGAAGCCTTCGCTGAGGTCGTGGGTGACCATAAACACGGTCAGGCCGGTGGCGTGCCACAGCTCCAGCAGCAGGGCGTGCATGTCCTTGCGGATGCCGGGGTCCAGCGCGCCG
>NKIE01000880.1 GCA_002256055.1 Pseudomonas sp. PGPPP3
CCACTCGCTGATTAAAAAGAAAATGAAGGAAACCGGCGCCCTGCTGGCTGGCGAAATGAGCGGGCACATTTTCTTCAAGGAGCGCTGGTTCGGCTTTGACGATGGCATCTACGCCGCCGCCCGCTTGCTGGAAATCCTCAGCCAGGACAAACGCAACGCCGAACAGGTGTTCTCGGCCTTCCCGAACGATATCTGCACCCCGGAAATCAACATCGAGGTGACCGACGAAAGCAAGTTCAGCATCATCAACGCACTGCAGCGCGACGGCCATTGGGGCGATGCCAACCTCACCACCCTAGACGGCGTACGCGTCGACTACCCCAAGGGCTGGGGCCTGGTACGCGCCTCCAACACCACGCCGGTACTGGTGCTGCGCTTTGAAGCCGAGACAACCGAGGAGCTCAAGCGCATTCAGGAAGTCTTCCGCGCCCAGCTCTACACCGTCGCCCCAGACCTCAATCTGCCGTTTTGATTAACCTGCTTCAGGATTCGCTTTTCGCATTGGAGTGTTTGCATGACCCTCAGCCGTGACGCTGCCACCCAAGTCGCCCAGGTTCTATCCGAGGCGCTGCCCTATATCCGTCG
>NKIE01000074.1 GCA_002256055.1 Pseudomonas sp. PGPPP3
CTTCTGTCCCAGCCTCTGGGCTGTATCTCCAGGTGGGCGCCTTCGCCAACCCGGACGCTGCCGAACTCCTCAAAGCCAAGCTGAGCGCGACGGTGAGTGCGCCGGTGTTTATCAGCTCGGTGGCGCTCAATCAGCAGATCCTGCACCGCGTGCGGCTGGGGCCGATAAGCACGCCGGCTGAAGTGACGCAGGTGCAGGACAGCGTACGCTTGGCCAATCTGGGGCAACCCACCCTGGTTAAAGGCGAGTAAAGAATCTGTCTGAGGTGTGTGGCCGCAAGGTCGTGCACACCTCAACGTTTATCCCGCAGGGATGTGGGCAATGCAGCAAGGCGCAGGACGCGCAGGCTGCGTAACTTCAGTAAAACTTTAGAGAGTCGGATGAACATCACCACCATTGCCCAACGCTTGTCATTGCTCGTTCTGCTGGTTGCTGCGCCGTTGTCTTCGGCGCTTGCTGCCCAGGCCACCCCGGCGCCGCCGCAACTGGCCGCCAAATCCTATGTGTTGCTGGATGCCGCCAGTGGCAACGTGTTGGTTGAGAACAACAGTGACCAGCGCCTGCCGCCGGCCAGCCTGACCAAGTTGATGACCGCCTATATCGCCACCCTGGAAATTCGTAAGGGCAAGATCGGCGAGCAAGACCTGGTGCCTGTCAGCGAGCACGCTTGGCGCACCGGTGGTGCCGCGTCCGGTGGCTCGACCATGTTCCTGCCGCTGAACAGCCAGGTGAAGGTTGATGATCTGCTGCACGGCATCATCATTCAGTCCGGTAACGACGCCAGCATCGCGCTGGCCGAATACATCGCCGGCACCGAAGATGGTTTCGCCGACATGATGAACGAGACGGCCGAGCGCCTGGGCATGAAGAACTCGCACTTCATGAACGCCACCGGTCTGCCGCACCCTGAGCATTACTCCAGCGCTCACGATATGGCGATTCTGGCCCGCGCGATCATCAACGAAGACCCGGCCCACTACGCCATCTACTCGCAAAAAGAGTTCTATTGGAACAACATCAAGCAGGGCAATCGCAACCTGCTGTTGTACCGCGACAAGACCGTCGATGGCTTGAAGACCGGTCACACCGAAGAAGCCGGCTACTGCCTGGTGTCCTCAGCGGTGCGTGAGGGCGCGCGGATGATTACCGCGGTATTCGGCACCGTCAGCGAGTCGGCCCGGGCGGCGGAAACCCAGAAGCTGCTGACCTACGGCTTCCGCTTCTTCGAAACCAAGACCTTCTACCAGAAGGGTGCAGAGCTGGCTAAGGCGCCGGTGTGGAAAGGCCTGGAGCGCGAAGTCGGTGCCGGCCTGGCCGAAGACCTGACCATGACCGTGGCCAAGGGCCAGGCCAAGAGCCTGGAAGCGGCCATGACCTTCGAGCCACAACTGACGGCACCGATCCAGCAAGGCGCGGTAATCGGCAAGGTCGAAGTGAAGCTGGAAGGCAAGGTGGTGCACACCGCCAACCTGGTGGCACTGCAGTCGGTTGAAGAAGCTGGCCTGCTGCGCCGCATCTGGGACAGCGTGCGTCTGTTCTTCTTCGCCCTGTTCAACTAATCCGGCGGCGGGCTCGCCCCGTCGCGTTGCTCTACAGGCCTGGCAGCGCCTACCCGGCGCCTCAGGTCATGGCTCAGGAGGCCAGTAGCTAATGAACACCAATGACCTGCCACCGCCACGTATCGAATTCCCCTGCCCCAACTACCCGATCAAGGTGATCGGCGATGCCGGCGAAGGTTTTGCCGAGATGGTCATCGAGGTCATGCAGCGTCACGTGACGGATTTCGACGCCTCGACCCTGACTCGCCGCGACAGCAGCAACGGCCGTTTCCATGCGTTTCAGGTGCTGATCACCGCCACTGGCCCGCTGCAGCTTGAGGCGATCAACAGCGACCTGCGTGCCACTGGCCGCGTACACATGGTGTTGTGATGACCGCTGTCCTGGGCGTGCGCGAGCTCGGTTTGCAAGCGTATGAGCCGGTTTGGCATGCCATGCAGGACTTCACCAATCAGCGTACGGTCGACACTGCGGACGAGCTCTGGCTGGTGCAGCATCCGCCGGTATTCACCCAGGGGCAGGCCGGCAAGGCCGAGCACCTGCTGCTGCCCGGCGATATTCCGGTGGTGCAGGTAGACCGCGGCGGCCAGGTGACCTATCACGGCCCCGGCCAGCTGGTGGCCTACCCGCTGGTGGATGTGCGCCGCCTGGGGCTTGGCGTGCGCGAGTTGGTCAGCCGTATCGAGCAGAGCCTGATCGATCTGCTGGCCAGTTACGGTGTGAGTGCCGAGGCCCGTGCCGATGCGCCGGGTGTGTATGTAAATGGCGCGAAGATCGCCTCTTTGGGTTTGCGCATTCGCCATGGCCGCTCCTTTCATGGCTTGGCCCTGAATGTGAACATGGACCTGCAGCCGTTCCAGCGTATCAATCCGTGTGGATATGCCGGCCTGGCCATGACTCAGTTGGCTGACCACGTGACTGGCCCGTTGGATATGGCGGAGGTCAGCGCACGGTTGCGTGAGCAACTGGTTAAGCACCTTGGCTATGGGCAGCAGCAGAGCCTGATCGGCGTAGTCGGTTGTTAGCGTGCGGATAAGGCAACGCCCGCCCCCAGGTTAAGCCCAGGGGCGGGCGTTGTGCGGCTCAATCAGTGCAGATTGAGCGTGGGTATCAGGTTGTTATCGAGCTCTTGGCCCGGCACGGGCACCGGCGCAGCGAGGCCCAGGTTGTTCTTCTCGAACACCTTGTCGGCACGGTAGCTGGAACGTACCAGCGGGCCGGCTGCGACTTCCATAAAGCCCTTTTCTAGGCCGATGTCACGGAACCGGTTGAACTCTTCCGGGCTGACCCAGCGCTTGACCGTCAGGTGGTTGCGCGTCGGTTGCAGGTACTGACCGAGGGTGAGGATGTCGACGCCGATGGCGCGCAGGTCATCCATGGTTTCGATGATTTCTTCGTCGGTCTCGCCCAGGCCCAGCATCAGGCTAGTCTTGGTGAGCATGTCCGGGCGGTGGCGTTTGGCGTGTTCCAGCGCGCGCAGGGTTTTCTCGTAGCCGGCGCGCGGGTCGCGCACCTCATGGGTCAGGCGCTTGACCGTCTCGACGTTCTGGGCAAACACCTCAAGGCCGGAATCCACCACCCGTTCGATGGCCAGCAGGTCACCGTCGAAGTCCGGAGTCAGGGCTTCTACCACCACGTGCGGGGTATTTTCCTTGATCGCCCGAACGCAGGCGGCGTAGTGCGCGGCGCCGCCGTCGTCCAGGTCGTCGCGGTCAACCGAGGTCAGCACGATGTAGCGCAGCGCCATCAGTTCGACCGACTTGGCGGTGTTCTGTGGTTCTTCCAGGTCCAGCCAGCCATTCGGGTTGCCGGTATCCACCGCGCAGAAGCGGCAGGCGCGGGTGCACACCGAGCCCATCAGCATGATGGTGGCGGTGCCGTTGGACCAGCACTCACCCATGTTCGGGCAGTGGGATTCCTGACACACGGTGCTCAGGCGGTGTTCGCCGACATTGCGTTTGACCGCTTCGAAACGGCTGCCGCTGGGCGCCTTGACGCGCAACCATTTCGGCTTGGGTTCGAATACTTGGGGTTCGCTTGAGGCTCGGCGCTTTTGGCCGTCCTTGATCGCGGTGATGCCCTGAGTGGTACGGAATTTTTCACCGCTGGTAACGGTTTTAGGCGGGGGAGTATCGGACATCGGCAATCTGGGCTCCGTGGACGAGGCGGCTTGTGGCCGCCGCGCAGTTTATCACAGCGTCTGACCGGTCAGTCCGCCGGTTGCTGGGCGGTCCGGTCTGGCGGCCTCAGGCCGTTATCTCAGCTGCAGCAGCAGTTCATGGCTGGGGTAGCCATCTGCGGGTTGGCCAAGGCTTTGCTGAAAGGCGCGCACGGCCTTGCGTGTGTTGGCGCCGATGATGCCGTCTGCCGCGCCTGGGGCATAACCCTTGTGGGCGAGCAGTTCCTGCAGTTCGATGCGCTCGCTACGGCCCAGTTGGCGGTCGTTGCGCGGCCAGGCGGCTTGCACGCCTGGATGGCCATTCAGCGTGTCGCTGAGCAGGCCGATGGCCAGGCCGTAAGCGGTGGAGTTGTTGTACTTGAGAATGGCGCGGAAGTTGTCCAGCACCAGGAATGCCGGACCGCGGTGGCCGGCCGGCAGGAGCAGAACGGCGTTGGCCTGGTTGGCGGCTGCGGGAATGTTGTTCACCCCAAGCTTGCGCCATTCGCCGATGGATTTGCGGATTTCGGCATCGGCCTGGGCGTAATCGAAACCGCTGGGCAGGGTCACTTCAAAGCCCCAGGGCTGGCCGCTCTGCCAGCCGGATTTCTGCAGGTAGTGCGCCGCCGATGCTAGGGCGTCGGCAGAGCTGTCCCAGATATCACGGCGGCCGTCGCCGTCGAAGTCCACGGCAAACTGGTTGTAGGTGCTGGGGATAAACTGGGTCTGGCCCATGGCGCCGGCCCAAGAACCACGCATGCGGCTGGGCTGGACGTCGCCATGCTGGAGAATACGCAGCGCCGCGAGCAGTTGTTCGTGGGCAAAGGCTGGGCGGCGGCCTTCATAGGCCAGGGTGGCGAGGGCGGCAATCACCGACTTATCGCCCATGTACTGACCGAAGTTGCTTTCCATGCCCCAGATCGCCACAAGTGCGCGCCGGTCGACGCCGTAGCGTTGCTCAATAGCCTGCAGGGTGCTGGCGTGTTCGGCCAGTAAGGCCTGGCCACGGCGCACGCGGGCTGTCGAGATGGCGCTGTCGAGGTATTCCCACACCGGCCGGCTGAATTCCGGTTGGCTGCGGTCGGCCCGGATGACGGCCATGTCTGGGCTGACGCCTTTAAAGGCTGCATCGAAAACGGCGGCCTGGATACCGGCGCTCAGGGCTTCCTGGCGAAAGGCGGCCTGCCAACTGGCGAAGCTCTGCGTTGGCTGCTCGGAGGTGTCCGCCTTTGAGGGGCTGATGGTTGCCGTGGGTAGGCTGGCCGGGGCGTTGTATACGGCAGGTGTTGGGGCTTCAACCTGGCTCGCGGCATGGTTGTCGGCACAGGCGGTCAGCAGGCTCAGGCTGGTGCCGAGGAGGGTGCAGCGAAGCAGCGATGGGTAAAGCATGTGCATGTCTCAAAGGCTTGCGTTAGAGCGCTGACCTTAACATGCCGGGGGTGAGGTTTGGCGGTCGACGAAGGTCGTAGGGTCTGTTGCCGTTTCATCGTGAACCGCGTTGCCGCGCGAAATGGTCCCCGGTTAGGCGCAGGACGCAGGTAATGGTTATTCCCTTGCCAAGTCCTGCAACAACAGCGGGGGCCATTTCTCGCGCAACCCGAAGGGCCGGGCCTGTTTTTGTGCGAGGCGGCGTTACTCGTCGCTTATTTGGAACAACCAAATCACGCTCCTCGCGCAAAAACAGGCTCCGGCGCGGCCACGAATGAAACGGTAACAGACCCTCGGCGGCTTTCTGTGGGAGCAGAAACGAAGAAGCCTCCCAGTGGGAGGCTTCGCGGCGGTAGCTGCCTTTGCCTTTGCTCGGTTGTTCCTGGCGGCAGCGGAACAGCGGTTGGCTGATGATGGATTTGGCTCGGTTTGGCTGTTTTTTACGGGATTTGCCCATGGCAGTCTCCAAGTGGCGATGGCTGCGCTTTGCAGTGGCGCCAGTCTGCGCAGCTGTACGAAAAATAGCCAGCTCTGGAGCGTTTGCCTATTCGCTGGGCAGGCTTAGGCGTTGCCCGGCCAGCAGCAGGGCCAGGCGGCTGAGGGCGCTCCAGGCGTCGCCGGCTGCTTGGCCCTTGATCTGCGCGTCGATGCGCTGGGCTTCCTGCAACAGACGGTTCCAGCCGGCGGCTGAATGGCGCTGCAGAGCCTTGCTGACCAGCGGGCGGCGCTTGTCCCAGACCGGCGGGCGGGCGCTACCGAAGGCCTTGTCCAGCGGCATGCCCTGATTGACCTGCTGTGCGATGGTGGCCAGCAGGCGCAGTTCGCGGGCCAAGGCCCAGAGAATCACCGGGGTTTCCACCCCTTCGCCGCGCAGGCCTTCAAGCATGCGTTGGGTGTGCGCCGCTTGACCGTTGAGGGCGGCGTCGATCAAACCAAAGACGTCATAACGGGCGCTGTCGGCTACCGCGGCGTGCACGGTGCCGGCGTCCACCTGGCCGTCGACCGCCAATAGCTTGAGCTTTTCGATCTCCTGGGCGGCGGCCAGCAAGTTACCTTCGACGCGGGCGGCGATCAGCTCCACCGCTTCCTGGCTGGCGCTGAGGCCGGCTTGAGCGAGGCGCTGGCGAATCCACTGTGGCAGCTGCCCTGGCTCCACCGGCCAGATCTGCACGAACTGGCTGGCGGGGTTGTCGATCAGGGCCTTGGCCCACTTGGTCTTTTGCGTACTGCCGTCGAGTTTGGGCAGGCTGATCAGCAGCAGGGTGTCTTCCGGTGGTCGGCTGAGGTATTCCAGCAGAGCGTTGGCACCCTGGTCGCCGGGTTTGCCGCTGTTGATGCGCAGTTCGATCACGCGCTTTTCGGCAAACAGCGACAGGCTGGCGCCGGCCTGGTAGAGCAGGCCCCAGTCGAAGCTCTTGTCCACGTCGAACACTTCGCGCTCGCTGAAGCCCTGCGCGCGAGCGCTGGCACGGATGCTGTCGGCCGCTTCCTGGCACAGCAGGTGTTCGTCACCGCTGAGCACATACACGGGCGCCAAGGCGCCTTGCAGGTGCTTGCCGAGTTGAGCGTGGTTGAGTTTCATCGGGCAGAACGCTGGCGGGCGGCCGAGGGCCGCCCATCCAGCTTACTCGCGTGGCAGCAGTTGCAGGGGCGACTGTTGCGGCTGTGCCAGCTCGGCCTCGCGTGCCGCCGCGGCAGCTTCGGCGGCGGCTTTGGCTTCGGCATCGGCCTTGGCTTGAGCCGTTTGTTGCAGTTGCTCCAGCTGTTGCGGAGTGATCATCTGCAGGTGCTGCAGCAGGTTGCGTATCAGGCGCTGACGCAGCTCAACGGTCTGCTGCGCGGCTTCCTGCTCGGAGCCGCCAAGGTTGCTCTGATCCTGGGCGTAAACGCTTTGCACTTCCTGCTGGTTTTGCAGCAACAACAGGTTATTGGCACCACGGATCTCGGAGTCGAGGGTGTTGGTCAGCTAGATTTCCGCGCTGCGGCCCGCGCCGGTGTAGCTGGCGTTGCGGCTCTGGCTGTGTTCGCGGGTCAGGATCAGGTGGTAAGGCGCGCCGGAAGAGACTTTGACGCCACTGCTTTCCAGTTGGTTGCGCACTTCCTTGACTGTCTCGCCATAGACATTGCGCGCGCTGACATCCAGTTCGGTTAGGCCGAAGTGGGTGTCGCTGGTGCCGCGCAGCTGGAAGCCGCAGGCGCTCAACAGTGTGGCCAGGCCCAGGACCATCAGATTCCGTTTCATCATTGTGCTATCCCCTTGAATGCGTGCGGCGCCGCGGCATGCAGCGGCGCCGTAGATGATCAGCTTGCGACAATATTAACCAGTTTGCCCGGCACCACGATGACCTTGCGAATGGTCAGGCCGTCGGTGAAGCGCAGTACGTTTTCGTTGCAGCGGGCGGCAGCTTCGATCTCTTCGCGGCTGGCGCTGGCCGGCATTTCGATTTGTCCGCGCAGCTTGCCGTTGACCTGAATCACCAGCACCAGGCTGTCCTGTACCAAGGCAGATTCGTCCACCTGCGGCCATTGGGCGTCGATGATGGCGTCGTTGTGGCCCAGGCGCTGCCAGATTTCGTGGCTGATGTGCGGGGTGATCGGTGCCAACAGCAGAACCACGGCTTGCAGGCCTTCCTGCATCAGGCTGCGATCCAGGGCGGTGTCTGTGGCGGCTTTCTCCAGCACGTTCATCAGGGTCATCACCTGGGCGATGGCGGTGTTGAACTTGTGGTGCAGGCCAATATCCTGGCTGGCCTGTTTAATGGCCAGATGGATGGCACGGCGCACGGCCTTCTGGCCGTCGTTCAGCTCGTGCTTGCCCAGGGCGCTCGGCAGACCACCGCTGACATGGCTGTGAGCCAGGCGCCAGACGCGGCGCAGGAAGCGGCTTGCGCCTTCGACACCGGAGTCAGACCATTCCAGGCTCATGTCGGGCGGCGAGGCAAACATCATGAACAGGCGGCAGGTGTCGGCGCCGTATGCGTCGATCATGGCTTGCGGGTCGACGCCGTTGTTCTTCGATTTGGACATCTTCTCGGTGCCGCCGATCTCCACCGGCAGGCCGTCGGATTTCAACTTGGCGCCAATCACCTTGGCCTTGGCGTCCAGCTCGACTTCGACGTCAGCCGGGTTGAACCAGTCTTTGCCGCCGTTATCCAGGGTGCGGTAGTAGGTGTCGGCAATCACCATGCCTTGAGTCAGCAGGTTCTTGAACGGCTCGTTAGACGCCACCAGGCCTTCGTCGCGCATCAGCTTGTGGAAGAAGCGCGCATACAGCAGGTGCAGGATCGCGTGTTCGATCCCGCCGATGTACTGATCCACCGGCAGCCAGTGGTTGGCAGCAGCCGGGTCGACCAGGCCTTCGGTGTAGTGCGGCGAGGCGTAGCGTGCGTAGTACCAGGACGACTCGACGAAGGTGTCCATGGTGTCGGTTTCGCGCTTGGCGTCGGCACCGCACTTGGGGCACTTGCACTGGTAGAACTCAGGCATGCGCGCCAGCGGGCTACCTGCGCCGTCCGGCACCACATCTTCGGGCAGCACTACTGGCAGCTGGTTTTCCGGCACCGGCACATCGCCACAGCTGTCGCAGTGGATGATCGGGATCGGGCAGCCCCAGTAGCGCTGGCGGCTGATACCCCAGTCGCGCAGGCGGAACTGGGTCTTGCGTGCGCCGTGGGCGCAGGCTTCGAGATCGGCGACGATGGCGTCGAAGGCTGCGTTGAAGTCGAGGTTGTCGTATTTGCCCGAGTTGATGCTGTTCAGGCCGGTCTTGTCGCCATACCAGGCTTGCCATTGGCTGGCGTCGTAGCTCTGCTCGGCGGCCGCATACACCTGCTTGATCGGCAGGCTGTATTTGTTGGCGAACTCAAAATCGCGCTCGTCATGGGCGGGTACGGCCATCACCGCGCCTTCGCCGTAGCCCCATAGCACGTAGTTGGCGACGAACACTGGCAGCTTGTCGCCGGTCAGCGGATGGATGACGAACTGGCCGGTGGCCACGCCCTTTTTCTCCATGGTGGCCATGTCGGCCTCGGCCACGGAGCCGCCTTTGCACTCGGCAATAAAGGCGCTAACGGCGGAATTATTCTCGGCAGCACGCTGGGCCAGCGGGTGTTCGGCGGCGACGGCCACGTAGGTGGCGCCCATCAGGGTGTCGGGACGAGTGGTGTAGACCCTCAGCTGGCCGTCGATGCCGACGCTGGCGAGGTCGTAGTCGAACACCACGTCGGCGCCGAAGCTCTTGCCGATCCAGTTGCGCTGCATGGTTTTGACCTGTTCCGGCCAGCCATCCAGTTCATCCAGGCCGCTCAACAGCTCTTCCGCATAGGCGGTGATCTTGAAGTAGTACATCGGGATTTCGCGCTTCTCGACCAGTGCGCCAGAGCGCCAGCCGCGACCGTCGATCACCTGTTCGTTGGCCAGTACGGTCTGGTCCACCGG
>NKIE01000881.1 GCA_002256055.1 Pseudomonas sp. PGPPP3
GCGCGTACGAAGGCGGCATTGAGCGTCGCCCGGGTAACGCCGAAATGCTTTGCGACTTCAGTCTTGGTGATCTTCGGGTCCGATAGCATGGCTGCTGCTTTGCGCGTGTCGGCGGTCGATAGCTGTGGCTTCCGGCCACCCTTACGCCCACGCGCACGTGCTGCGACCAGGCCGGCCACAGTGCGCTCGCGGATCAGGCTGTGCTCGAACTCAGCAAGCGCCCCGAAGATGTGGAAAACGAGCCTGCCGCCGGAACTGGTGGTGTCGATGGACTCGGTGAGTGAGCGGAACCCGACGTGGCGACTGTTGAGGTCGTGGACGATCTCGACAAGGTCCTTGAGCGATCGCGCAAGGCGATCCAGCTTCCAGACGACCAAGGTGTCGCCCTTACGTAGGGTGCGAAGGCATGCGATCAGCTCCGGCCGCTCCCGAAGGGCGCCGGTGGCGTTCTCGTCGAACACCTGCTCGCAGCCGGCGGCGCCCAAGGCGTCGAGCTGAAGCGAAGCGTTTTGATCCTGGGTGCTGACCCGGGCGTATCCGACGATCATCAAACGTACCTTTGTGGAACGTTGATTACTGTAC
>NKIE01000075.1 GCA_002256055.1 Pseudomonas sp. PGPPP3
GTGGATTGCCCAGGATATTGAGCTTGATATCGTCTACGAAGACGACCAGATCCTGGTGATCAACAAACCTGCCGGTCTGGTCGTGCACCCGGCGGTGGGCCATCAGGATGGCACGCTGCTGAATGCCCTGCTGCACCATGTGCCGGACATCATTAATGTACCGCGCGCTGGCATCGTCCATCGCCTGGACAAAGACACCACCGGCCTGATGGTGGTGGCCAAGACCCTGCAAGCGCAGACCAAATTGGTCGAGCAGCTGCAGAGCCGCACCGTGAGCCGCATCTATGAGGCCATTGTCATCGGCGTGATTACCGCCGGTGGCAAGATCAACGCGCCCATTGGTCGGCATGGCCAGCAGCGCCAACGCATGGCCGTGATGGAAGGCGGCAAACCTGCGGTCAGCCATTACCGCGTGCTTGAGCGTTTCCGTGCCCATACCCATACACGGGTCAAGCTGGAAACTGGGCGTACTCACCAGATTCGCGTGCACATGGCGCACATCAATTTCCCGTTGGTGGGCGACCCGGCTTACGGCGGGCGCTTCCGCATTCCGCCGGCCGCCAGTCAGACCATGGTTCAGGCCCTCAAGGACTTTCCGCGTCAGGCCCTGCATGCGCGCTTCCTGGAGTTGGAACACCCGACCACTGGGCAACGCATGAAGTGGGAATCGCCACTGCCGGATGATTTCGTTTGGTTGCTGACGCTGTTACGTCAGGATCGCGAAGCGTTCATCGGCTGATGACGCCTGCAGCTGATTGGTTGTTGCCAGATTGGCCTGCGCCGGCGCGGGTTAAAGCCTGCGTGACCACGCGCGCCGGCGGTGTCAGCCTGCCGCCGTTCGACACCTTCAATCTGGGAGACCATGTCGAAGATGACCTGCAGGCGGTGACGCAGAACCGTCAGCGCCTGTCCGCGCTCATTGAGTGCCCGCCTGCCTGGCTGCGTCAGGTGCATGGCGTCGTGGTGGCTGATGCCGATCCTGCCGTCGTTGCCGAGGCGGACGCCAGCTGGACGGCCAAAACCGGCGTTGCCTGTGCCGTGCTGACGGCCGATTGTCTGCCGGTGCTGTTTTGTGATCGCGCCGGCACCCGTGTCGCGGCGGCCCATGCCGGTTGGCGCGGTCTGGCGGGTGGGGTGTTGGAGGCGACCTTGGCCGCATTAGCCGTCCCCGCGAACGAGATGCTGGTCTGGCTGGGGCCGGCCATTGGCCCGCAGGCCTTTGAAGTGGGCGGTGAGGTGCGTGACGTGTTTCTCGCCGATCACCCGCAGGCCGCCAATGCGTTTGTGCCAAGCGCTAATGCCGGGCGCTTTATGGCTGATATCTATGCCCTGGCACGCCTGCGCCTGGCCGCCTGTGGCGTTACGGCGGTGTACGGCGGTGGTTTTTGCACGGTCACTGATCCGCGTTTTTATTCCTATCGCCGTGCTGCGCGCACGGGGCGTTTTGCCTCGCTGGTCTGGCTGGACTAGGCAGTCGCCGCGCGACTGCTGATCTGTATCAAGGCTTCCGGCCTTGAATCGCCCAGAATCATCCTCATCTAGTTTGTAATCAGGCGGGCTTTCGTCAGAGCTGTGTGCATTGCAGCGGCCCCGCCCTTCAACGGAAAGGATGAAATCATGCGTATCGATCGTTTAACCAGTAAGTTGCAGTTGGCACTGTCAGACGCCCAGTCCGTGGCGGTGGGCCACGACCATCCGGCGATCGAGCCGGTGCATTTGCTCCAGGCCTTGCTTGAGCAGCAAGGTGGCTCGCTCAAGCCACTGTTGATGCAGGTCGGCTTCGATGTCGCGGGTCTGCGCCAAGCCCTGAGCAAAGAGCTGGACCAGTTGCCGAAAATTCAGAACCCTACCGGCGACGTGAATCTGTCCCAGGATTTGGCGCGCCTGCTCAATCAGGCTGATCGCCTGTCGCAGCAAAAGGGTGATCAGTTCATCTCCAGCGAGCTGGTGCTGCTGGCGGCCCTGGATGAGAACACCAAACTGGGCAAGTTGCTGCTGGCACAAGGTGTGAGCAAGAAGGCCCTAGAAAACGCAGTGAACAACCTGCGCGGTGGCGAGGCGGTAAACGACTCGAATGCCGAAGAGTCGCGCCAGGCGCTGGACAAATATACCGTCGACCTGACTAAGCGGGCCGAAGACGGCAAGCTCGATCCGGTCATCGGCCGTGACGATGAAATTCGTCGCACCATCCAGGTATTGCAGCGCCGCACCAAGAACAACCCGGTACTGATTGGTGAGCCTGGCGTGGGTAAGACCGCCATCGTTGAAGGTCTGGCTCAGCGCATCGTCAACGGCGAAGTGCCCGATGGCCTGCGCGACAAGCGTGTGTTGTCGCTGGATATGGGTGCGCTGATTGCCGGGGCCAAGTTCCGCGGTGAATTCGAGGAACGCTTGAAGGCTGTGCTCAATGAACTGGGCAAGCAGGAAGGCCGAGTCATTCTGTTTATCGACGAAATTCACACCATGGTCGGCGCTGGCAAGGCCGAGGGCTCCATGGATGCCGGCAACATGCTCAAGCCGGCTCTGGCCCGTGGCGAGCTGCATTGCGTGGGCGCCACGACCTTGGATGAATACCGTCAGTACATCGAGAAGGATGCCGCTCTGGAACGCCGTTTCCAGAAAGTGCTGGTGGACGAGCCGAGCGAAGAGGACACCATCGCTATTCTGCGCGGCCTGAAGGAGCGCTATGAAGTGCACCACAAGGTGGCGATCACCGACGGCGCGATCATTGCTGCGGCCAAGCTCAGCCATCGCTATATCACCGACCGCCAGTTGCCGGACAAGGCCATCGACCTGATCGATGAGGCTGCCAGTCGCATTCGGATGGAAATCGACTCCAAGCCTGAGGTGCTTGATCGTCTGGAGCGGCGTCTGATTCAGCTCAAGGTTGAGAGTCAGGCCCTGAAGAAGGAAGACGACGAAGCTGCTATCAAGCGCCTGGAAAAACTCAAGGAAGAAATCGCTCGCCTGGAGCGCGAGTACGCCGACCTCGAAGAAATCTGGAAGTCAGAAAAGGCCGAGGTGCAAGGTTCGGCGCAGATTCAGCAGAAGATCGAGCAGTCTCGACAGGAGCTGGAAGCTGCACGGCGCAAGGGTGATTTGAGCCGCATGGCTGAGTTGCAGTACGGCATCATTCCGGACCTGGAGCGCAGCCTGCAGATGGTTGATCAGCACGGCAAGACCGAGAACCAGCTGCTGCGTAGCAAGGTCACCGAGGAAGAAATTGCCGAGGTGGTGTCGAAGTGGACCGGTATTCCAGTGTCGAAAATGCTCGAAGGCGAGCGCGACAAGCTGCTGAAGATGGAAGGTCTGCTGCATCAGCGTGTGATCGGTCAGGAAGAAGCGGTGGTGGCGGTGTCCAATGCCGTGCGCCGTTCCCGTGCTGGCTTGTCCGATCCGGATCGGCCGAGTGGTTCGTTCCTGTTCCTCGGCCCTACCGGGGTGGGTAAGACCGAGCTGTGTAAGGCGCTGGCCGAGTTCCTCTTCGATACCGAGGAGGCGCTGGTGCGCATCGACATGTCCGAGTTTATGGAGAAACACTCAGTGGCCCGCCTGATCGGTGCCCCGCCGGGTTATGTCGGCTACGAAGAGGGTGGCTACCTGACTGAAGCGGTGCGTCGCAAACCGTACTCTGTGGTGCTGCTGGATGAGGTTGAAAAGGCCCATCCGGATGTTTTCAACGTGCTGCTGCAGGTGCTGGAAGATGGTCGCCTGACGGACAGCCACGGACGTACGGTGGATTTCCGTAATACCGTGATCGTGATGACGTCCAACCTCGGTTCGGTGCAGATCCAGGAGCTGGTCGGTGATCGCGAAGCTCAGCGCGCGGCGGTAATGGATGCGGTCGGTACGCATTTCCGTCCGGAGTTCATCAATCGTATCGATGAGGTGGTGATTTTCGAGCCGCTGGCCCGTGATCAAATTGCCGGTATCGCCAAGATCCAGTTGGCGCGTCTGTGCAAGCGTCTGGTGGAGCGCGAGCTGGAGTTGCACTTGAGCGACGAGGCGCTGGATAAGTTGATTGCCGTGGGCTACGACCCGATTTATGGTGCGCGGCCGTTGAAGCGGGCGATTCAGCGCTGGATCGAAAACCCACTGGCGCAGCTGATTCTGGCGGGCAAGTTTGCTCCCGGTAGCCAGGTGGTGGCCAAGGTTGAGAACGACGAGATCGTTTTCGGCTGATGCCATGAAAAACAAAAAAGCCCCGCAGTCTGACTGCGGGGCTTTTTTATGTGCGTGTTAAAGGTGTTGCAAGAGCACGTCCAGCGCTGCGCTTTGGTCGTCGGCCAAATCAATGATGTGAAAGCCGCTCCAGCAGTGCTGACCGTCAGCGCCAGGCCGGCTCCACAGGCAGTCGGCGCCAAGATGCACCTCGCTGACGCCATCCACCGGCTGGGCGCTGACCAGTCGCAGATCCCAGACCGAGTCGGCGCTTACTGGCGTCTCGCTGAAGAGCATAAAACCGTCGCCGGAAAGGTCAACGACACGTCCCAGGCATTGTCCGTTATTGCAGTCGAAGACTTCCAGCTGCAGCTCGGTGTGATGGCGGCTGAGCTGACGACGATCATCCATGGGGGCTCCTTAGGTGGCATCGGCCGTGCGGCCGGTAAAGCGCTGCAGGACACGGTAGATGGCATTGAGGGCGCGGTCGACCAGCGGGCCGGCGCGCTCAGGGGTAATGATGCGGGCCAGGCCCTGCTCCATTTCGCTGGCCAGCAAGGTCAGCGGTTTGATGGCGACACGCTGGCCGCTGTGGTCAACGAACATGTAGTTGCGGGTGGTGGGGCTGAACCATGAGAGTTTTAGTTCGCGAGGTTCGCCGTTGATGACAAACTCGAACCAGGTCCCGAACTCAATGCTTTCCAGCTCCTTAACCAGCATTTGCGCGCGGGCCGACAAGCCACTGGCGCGCGGGGCGCTGGTGGCAAGGTCCGCGTCTTCACCGAGCATGGCGCCCAGAGGGCTGGTGGGCAGGGTTGGATTCAATTTGGCTGCAATCAGCGGCTGCTTGGCTTGCACGGCGTGCTGGCAGGCGACGATGTCTTGCAGTAGGCGGCGAATACCGTCCTCGTGGTAGCCGCCCAGCAACTCCAGGCCTTTGCGCAGGTCTTCCAGCAAGGCAATGCGCAGGCCTGACAGGCGCTCGCGGCCGCTGGCGTCTAGCGGCGTGCCGCTCCAGGCCAGTTGTTCGGCTACTTCACTGGCGCGTTGCCATTCTTCGCTGCGTTCGCCGTGGCGTAGCAGGACAAAGACCAAAACATCGGCCCAGGTCAGTTCCAGAAAGTTGCGGATAATCGCTGGCGGGGTGCGTCCGCTCAGGGCGGTGGCAACCACGTCGATAGCCAGTTGGCGTGCGCCCAACAGTTTGTCGCGGCCTTTAGCCGCTTCAACAGCCCGGCGCTCGCGCAGTTCAACTTTATGCTGCAGGGTGGCCGCATATTCGTTGAATTCGTCCAGCAGGGTTTCAAACAGCAGCAGATCGCCGGCAAAGCCATGGATGACACGCTCAACCACCCACTGCATTTTTGCCAGCAGGCCGCGTTCATCACCCTCGCCGCCATACAGCACGCCAGCCTGGGCCATGGCATTGAGCAGGCGGCGGGCGGGGTGATGGTGTTGGGTGAACAGGGCTTTGTCCTGTAGAGCCACTTTCAAGTAAGGCGTGTGCAGGTGTGAAAGTGCGGTCTTGCAATTGTCGGGTAGGTTGTCGTCGTCGAGGATGAAGTCGAACAGCATGCCCACCAGGTCGATCACATCGGCTTCTTGGTCGGACAGTTTTTGCTGGCCGGGGAGGCTGCTGTGACTTTCTAGCTGTTGTTGCAGGTCGGCTTTAAGGCCCTCCACCGCTTGCGGCTTGTGCAAGCGCAGGCTGAGGTCGCTGGCCGATTGTTGCTGCAGGCGATTGAGTGCGTCGAGCAGCTCGTTGGCGCTGTAGGTGCGGGTTGCATCACGCGGAGCAAAGCTGGCAATGCTGCGGGTGCCGCCGAGCAGGGGCGCATCAATGTCGTGCTGGCGGTGTTCACTTAATAGTGTGGCTAGACCGCTGAAAAGTACGGCTGGATCGCTGGAGGGCGGCCCACTGAGGTCGCCGGGATCAGCCGCTTGGTACGGTGCCTGAGCGTACGGGGCGCTGGTGCTGCCAGCTTGCCCTCCAGCTTGTCTTGGTGGCGGGGCGTTGTGTGCCTGGTTGTAGCCCGACAGCGCTGCGTTGGTGTGCTCGTCCGAGGCGGGCGGCGTGGCCTCGGCTGCGTCACCAGATACTGTGCGCGGGCGGCTGCTGGCGCGCTGGGCGCTGTACTTGAGGTTAGGTAGTACGCCGGCTTCGATTAGGCGCTGGTTCAGGGCTTCATAAAGGCTGTCGAGGTTCTGCATCATATGCTGGTCGAACAGCATATAAAGGATGGTCTTGATTCGCAGGGGGAAGGGCGTTGGTGTTAGGGCGTCGCGGAATGTCTGGGCGATGGCCTGGGGGCCGAAGGGGTTGCTATCTTCGCTGAGTTTTTTGCCATTGTTCAACAGAGCCAAGCGTTGCTCTAGGGCAAATAGCGACTGCGCGCAGCGGGTTTTCACCCGGCTGGACATATTGGTCACGAGCAGGCTTTCTTCGTAGTCCTCGTTTTGCACCAGCGACAGCTTTTCAGCATCCAGTTGGCCCGGCTGGTTGCTGGGCTGCAGTTTGCCGTCGATGAAATCGGCAAAGCTCTGGGCGATGTGCTGGTGATAGGTGCGTTCGATCTGGGCTCGCTGTTTGCGGATGTCTCGCATGCTGTCGAAGAACAGCGTTTGCACCTGGTTGTTTTCAGCCTTCTCGGCGCATTCGAATAACGTGTCATCGACATGGCCGAAAACACCGCTGAGGTGCTCGGCCAAACGGTTCATCACCAATTTATGGCAGCCCTGCATGAGTTCGCCAAAACGAGGCTGGATGCCGCGGCTTGCAAGTGTTGATGGTTGTGCGGGTGTAGGTGTTGCTGGCGGCTGATTACTCATTGACGTTCCTTGCTAGAGACTCTCGCCCTACGCACCCTGCTGTGATCACAATTAAAGAGAAGATATAGCAGTAGGCCAGCAACCTGCAAAGCATTGTCTTAATTACAAAAATAGGTGTTGACAGGTGTTTCTAAATCCGTAAAATGGCGCGCCTCAGATACGGGAAAGCGGAAGCGCAAAACGGTAGCTGAGATGGAAGTAATTAGTTCCGCGATAGCTCAGTTGGTAGAGCAAGTGACTGTTAATCACTGGGTCCCTGGTTCGAGTCCAGGTCGTGGAGCCAAACTTTCACCGGGGTATAGCGCAGTCCGGTAGCGCGCCTGCTTTGGGAGCAGGATGTCAGGAGTTCGAATCCCCTTACCCCGACCATTTTTGGGTCGTTAGCTCAGTTGGTAGAGCAGTTGGCTTTTAACCAATTGGTCGTAGGTTCGAATCCCACACGACCCACCATTAAAAAAGCCCTAGTTGAAAAACTAGGGCTTTTTTTTGTCCTGCGTTTGGCGCTTGCGCCTTGTTAATCGGTTGCGGCTCAGTGCACCAAGGTGCTGAGGAATCGACTTAGCAGCCCTAGACCAATAACGACTACCAGGACCACGGCCAGCAAGCGCCATGGTCTAAATGGCAGGCGCTCAACCTGATGCTGCGGTGCGCTCAGGTAATCGGATACGCGTTGTTGGTCTTCGGGGTTTAGGTGGCTGGACATGGCGGCTCTCGCTCTGGCTTGCTTGGAGTTTAGACCAGCGATTCAGAGTGGCTCGACTTCGACCCCGTCATTCAGGCGAATAATGCCGCCGTGCAGCACGCGGGCGGTGATGCCGCCGTGGCCGCGGATGGCCTGAAAGCTACCTGGCCCCAGGCGAGCCTCCAGCTTGGCGCACGGGTGACACCAGCCGGTGGTTTGCAGGATGGCCTGGCCGATGCGAAAGCGGCGATCTCTTAGGCTGAATAGATTGATGCCGCTGATCACCAGGTTGCGCCGCAACTCTGCGGCGGTGACGGGGTTCTCCGCTGTGCGTGCCAGCAGGGCGCTGATGACTGCGAGATGTTCCCATTGCAGCAGGGTGACTTGGCGCGCGTTACCGATGCCTGGGCGAGAGTGGTCGCCTGTCAGTCCTGCTTCGCGGCGGGCCTCTACGGCTTCCAGGCTGAGGATGTCGCCGTCAGCATGGGGGCGTACGCCGATCCAGCGCACTTGGCCGCGCTGCGGCACTTGGGCGAGTAATTCGTCTGGGGCTCTCATAGGCCGATGCCTACGTCGAATAGCACGCTGCGTCCCAGGTTGTTGCGCAGGAAATCCGGCGCGCCGGCGTGAGCAAAAAGAATGCGGACAAAGTTCGGCCCCACCAGCGAGAGTGAGCGCCAGCCTTGGCGCAGGTATTCGGTCGGTGGCGGGAAGTGGCTGTTGAGGTCAAGGCTTGAGCGCTTCAGGCTGGCAAAGGCGAGTAGATCAAGTTCGCCGAGATCGATGCCACGCTCGCCGTAGTTGTGGGCCTTCTTATGCAGGGTTGGAGCCAGGTGCTTGAGCAGATCACCGGCGGATATACGTCGAGGTTTTGCTTCGCGTCGCACTAACTGGCTCAACGTGAAGGCGCTGCGCCGGCGCTCGACTTCAGCGCGCCATTCGTCATTCAGGCGGCGACCTTCATCCAGGACGAAAAATACTTCGAAGTTGGCATCACGAAACTGCACATCGGGCGGTTCTTGCGCAGCGCTGCTGAATTCTTCCACTCGGTTGGGTACGTTTAGCCCTTGCAGCAGGCGCTGACAAACCCAGCGCTCACGTTCCCATTTGCGCGCGTTGGAGAGAAAGGTGTTGGCCTGTTCGGCTTGCTGGGTCAGCAGGCGCAGGTAGTCGGAGTCATCCATGGTTGCAGCTTAATCTGCTACCAGGGGCTTTTGGTACCCCCGGTGTAGGCCTTGGCCAGGCCGGCCTTGATTAGCTCGTCGCCCAGGCTGTGGCCGTCGATCCAGACTTCGGCAAGCAGGCGGAAGTATTTGTCGCGGCGGATCTGTCGCAATTCGATGCGCTTACCGCTACGCAGTCGGCTGACACTGAACTGCTTGGCACGACGGGCCAGTTCACGCACGCGTTGACGCTTATCGCGCATCTCTGGTGTATCAATGCCATATACACGTACCGGCACGCGTTGTCCGGCCACCGCGGGCCAGGCGCGAATAGTCACGCGTAACGTATCGCCATCATAAATGCTACTGACTTCATCAATGCGGGCATTACCGAAGACTGAAGGTTCGAGAGCCCATAGGGTGGCGGGGTGTAACAGGCAAGCCAGGAGGGTGAGGCGCAGGGTGAAAGGATGCAAGAGCAGAGAGCCATGGTTAAAGCGGGTGGCGACTCTAGCGGATTGCTGGGCGCTTGGGCAGCGGCATCGAGCCGCAGGTCATGCTGGCGGGTGCTGTATAGACTGGGGCTGCAGTGTTTCTGCGAATGAAACTGGTACATTCAGTTGGTTATTGTGTTTGGCCTATGGCGATATTCAGGTTTTCTGCGTAAGGAGAGTGGCAATGAAGTTTTTGGTAGTTGTGTTGTTGGCGTTGTCTGCGACCTGTGCGCAGGC
>NKIE01000882.1 GCA_002256055.1 Pseudomonas sp. PGPPP3
CCGAGCAGGTGTTGCCGTTCGGTCGGCCCATCAATGGCCTGACGGTGATGACCAAGCGCTGCATCTTTACCCCGGATCGCGGGTTTCTCGGTGAGGCCGGTTGCTCTGAGTGCCGGCGCGAGGTGGGCGAGGCATTGTTCGACAGCCTGGAAGACTGGACGCCGGGGCATACGGACAACTTCACCTGCCCTGAATGCGGTCACGAAGACGACATCAACGGCTTCCTGTTTCTGCAGCCCTGCGGCTTTTCCAACCTGGGTTTTATCTTCAATAACTGGGATGGCGCGTACTTCAAGGCGGATTTTCTCGCCCAGTTCGCCGAGCGCCTGGGCCAGCCGGTGCGCTTGGTGCAGGTCAGGTACTGAGTGGCGATTTTGCCGTGATGGTCGATCGGCAATAGTTTGCATTGAGCCAGAGGGGCTGCGTGGGTATAA
Source organism: Pseudomonas sp. PGPPP3 (assembly GCA_002256055.1). Classification (GTDB taxonomy): domain Bacteria; phylum Pseudomonadota; class Gammaproteobacteria; order Pseudomonadales; family Pseudomonadaceae; genus Aquipseudomonas. The sequence goes on from NKIE01000882.1 coordinate 435, forward strand.
TGGCGCGCTTCCAATTTCCCGCCCGGGAGCCCCCGCATGCTGCGTATCAGCCAAGAAGCTCTAACCTTTGACGATGTCCTGCTAATCCCCGGTTATTCCGAGGTATTACCCAAGGATGTCAGCCTCAAGACCCGCCTTACGCGTGGC
>NKIE01000883.1 GCA_002256055.1 Pseudomonas sp. PGPPP3
TGCCGCAGCCTGTGCTCGTAGGCGATGTCCATCACCTTGCTGCGCAGCGCGGCGATCGGTGCGTTCTCGGCGCATTGCCGGCGCACGCCATCCATCCAGCGCTTGAAGCGCTGCAGACGTTCGCTGTAGCGGCTGTCGAGGTGCTCGCCGAGGCCGACTTCGTCGCTGGCGTTGTACATGCTGATCTTGCGCCCGGTGGCGTAGTTGCCGAGCTTTTCCAGGGTCGTGGAGCCGATCTCGCGGCGCGGTACGTTGATCACCCGCAGGAAGGCGTTGTCGTCATCCGGGTTGACCAGTAGGCGGAAGTAACTCATCAGGTCCTTCACCTCCTGGCGGGCGAAGAAGCTGGTGCCGCCGCTGAGGCGATAGGGAATCTGATGGTGCTGCAACTTCAGCTCCATCAGCTTGGCCTGGTAGTTGCCGCGGTAGAGGATCGCGTAGTCGCTGTACGGACGTTCGGTGCGCAGGTGTTCGGTGAGGATTTCCAGAGCCACCCGCTCGCACTCGGCGTCTTCGTTGCGGCAGCGGATCACGCGGATCTCGTCGCCCACGCCCATCTCGCTCCACAGCTGTTTCTCGAA
>NKIE01000076.1 GCA_002256055.1 Pseudomonas sp. PGPPP3
GGGTCTGGGGGCTTGGCGCCACGGCCAGGCGCGTGGCCTGTGTTGTGGGGGCGACTGCGCCGTTGGTCGGCTGCAGCAGGCTGTGCAGCTGCCAACCTTGCCAGGCCAAGCTAGCGCCGATCAATGGCAGGCCCAGTAAGAGCCAGCTTGGACTGAAGAAGGAGGGTGGATTGGAGTGAAGAGCGATGGACACGAACACTATTCCGAACGGCGCGCATCCATGCACCTAAAGCGGCTTACGGCTGCATCTGCAGCCATCTGCTGGGATGGGATATACCAGGCAAAGGGTCGGCAGATTAATGAAAACTGAACGTGTGGTTCAGTTTTGTCCGTAGAACTGTGTGCTAAATCACACAGGTGCGTGCTTTCAGGTCTTTGTGGCCAACCATTCAGGCAATATCGCCGCGTTTTTGGCGCGCGCTACTCCGCCATGGTTGATGACTGGCGGGGATTGACCCCCAGCAGTTTCTGCGGTTTATAGCGTTCTGCGCCCGAAGAGGCGCGGCCGTCTGTCATTCGTTTTGTCCGGGGCTCTACAACAATATGCACGACCCAGCTCAGCCATCGCCGCGGCGTCTGCCGTTCACCTTTGCCAAGCGCCATGGCGTGCTGTTCGACGGCCTGCGCCTGCAGGCCCGCCGCGGCGCCAGCCTGAATGCCCTGCACGAGGCACAACGTTTTGTCGGCAGCGGCCTGGCCTGTGATTGGCTGGATGCGCCGGCCTTCGAGCAGGCCCTGAGCGACGCCTATCAGCACGACTCGTCTGCCGCCATGCAGATGGTCGAAGGCCTGGGCGCGGACATGGACCTGGCCAGCCTGGCCGAACAGGTGCAGGAAACCGAAGACCTGCTGGAGCAGGAAGACGACGCGCCGATCATCCGCCTGATCAACGCCATCCTCGGCGAGGCGATTAAAGAGAACGCCTCGGATATCCACGTCGAAACCTTCGAAAAGCGCCTGGTCATCCGCTTTCGTATCGACGGCATCCTGCGCGAGATGGTGCAGCCCAAGCGTGAGCTGGCGACTCTGTTGGTGTCGCGGATCAAGGTCATGGCCAAGCTGGATATCGCCGAGAAGCGCGTGCCCCAGGACGGGCGCATCTCGCTCAAGGTCGGCGGCCGCGAAGTGGATATCCGCGTCTCCACCCTGCCTTCAGCCAATGGCGAGCGGGTGGTGCTGCGTTTGCTGGATAAACAGGCCGGGCGCCTGACTCTGCAACACCTGGGCATGAGCGAGCGCGACCGCAGCCTGATGGAAGCGGCGGTGAAGAAACCCCACGGCATCATTCTGGTGACCGGCCCCACCGGCTCGGGTAAAACCACCACCCTGTACGCCAGCCTGGTCAGCCTGAATGACGGCACGCGCAACATCCTCACCGTCGAAGACCCGATCGAATACCACCTTGAAGGCATCGGCCAGACTCAGGTCAACAGCAAGGTCGAGATGACCTTCGCTCGTGGTTTGCGCGCCATCCTGCGCCAGGACCCGGACGTGGTGATGATCGGCGAAATCCGCGACCAGGAAACCGCCGAGATCGCCGTGCAAGCCTCGCTGACCGGTCACCTGGTGCTGTCCACCTTGCACACCAACACCGCCATCGGCGCCATCACCCGCCTGGTGGACATGGGCATTGAGCCGTTCCTGCTCTCGTCGTCCCTGCTCGGGGTGCTGGCCCAGCGTCTGGTGCGGGTGCTGTGCCCGAGCTGCAAACAGCCTTATCAGGCCGATGCCGCCGAGTGCGCGCTGCTCGGCGCCGACCCGGCCACGCCGCCAACCCTGCACCACGCCGTGGGCTGCGCCGACTGCCGGCAGCTGGGCTATCGCGGGCGGACCGGCATCTATGAACTGGTGATCTTCGACGAACACCTGCGCGGACAGATCCACAGCTGCGCCGCCGAGCAGGAGATGACGCGCCACGCCCGCAGCTTCGGCCCGAGCATCCGCGACGATGGCATGCGCAAGGTCCGCGAAGGGGTGACCACCCTGGAAGAAGTGCTTCGCGTGACGCGGGAGGAATAGCCACCATGCCGACCTTTTGCATCCGGGCTACGTTCGCTTCAGGCGAGGGGGCATAAGCCATGGCCGCCTTCGAATACCTCGCCCTCGACGCCCAAGGCCGTCAGCAGAAGGGCACGCTTGAAGCCGACAGCCCGCGTCAGGCGCGCCAGCTGCTGCGTGAAAAGCAACTGACGCCGCTGCAGGTGCAGCAGACCAAAGCGCGCGAGAGTCGCAGCGGTAGCCCGCTGAGTTTTGGTCAGGGCCTGTCGGCCAGTGACCTGGCGCTGATTACCCGGCAGCTGGCCACCCTGGTGCAGGCCGCCCTGCCGATTGAGGAAGCGCTGCGCGCCGCCGCCGCGCAAACCAGCACGCAGAAGATCAAATCCATGTTGTTGGCGGTGCGCGCACGGGTGCTCGAAGGCCACAGCCTGGCCGCCAGCCTCAAGGAATACCCGGCCGCTTTTCCCGAGCTGTACCGCGCCACCGTGGCCGCCGGCGAACATGCCGGGCACCTCGGTCTGGTGCTCGACCAGTTGGCGGACTACACCGAGCAACGCCAGCAGTCGCGGCAGAAGATCCAGCTGGCGCTGCTCTATCCGCTGATTTTGATGGTCGCCGCGCTGACCATCGTCGGCTTCCTGCTCGGCTATGTGGTGCCGGATGTGGTCAAGGTGTTCGTCAACACCGGGCAAGAATTACCGGCCCTGACCCGTGGCCTGATTGCCACCAGCGACGTGGTGAAAAGCTGGGGCTGGCTGATGCTGCTGGCCGGCGCTGGCGCCCTGCTGGGCCTGCGTGTGGCCTTGCGCGACGAGGCCCAGCAACGGCGCTGGCACGCGTTCATTCTGCGCATCCCGCTGGTCGGCCGGCTGGCCCGCGCCACTAACACCGCGCGCTTCGCCTCAACCCTGGCGATTCTCAGTAAAAGCGGCGTGCCGCTGGTGGAAGCCTTGGCGATTGCCGCGGCGGTGATCGCCAACCTGCGCATTCGCGACAAGGTCATCGTCGCCGCCCAAGCGGTGCGCGAAGGCAGCAGCCTGACCCGCGCCCTGGACGCCAGCGGCGAGTTCCCGCCGATGATGCTGCACATGATCGCCAGCGGCGAAAAATCCGGCGAGCTGGACCAGATGCTGGCGCGCACTGCGCGCAATCAGGAAAACGATCTGGCCGCCCAGGTGGCCTTGCTGGTCGGGCTGTTCGAGCCCTTTATGCTGGTGTTCATGGGCGCCGTGGTGCTGGTTATCGTGCTGGCCATCCTGCTGCCAATCCTCTCTCTCAACCAACTGGTGGGCTAATCCCGATGCAACGACGTCAATCAGGTTTCACCCTTATCGAAATCATGGTGGTGGTGGTCATTCTCGGCATCCTCGCCGCCCTGGTGGTGCCGCAAGTGATGAGCCGTCCGGACCAGGCCAAGGTCACCGTGGCCAAGGGCGACATCAAGGCCGTGGCCGCCGCCCTGGACATGTACAAGCTGGACAACTTCGCCTACCCAAGCACCCAGCAGGGCCTCGAAGCCCTGGTGAAGAAGCCTTCCGGTAATCCGCAGGCGAAGAACTGGAACAAGGACGGCTACCTCAAACGCCTGCCGGTGGATGCCTGGGGTAACCCTTATCAATACCTGGCGCCGGGCACCAAGGGCCCGTTCGACCTGTACTCCTTCGGTGCCGACGGCAAGGAAGGCGGTACGGACAACGACGCCGATATCGGTAACTGGGACAACTGATGCCTGCCGCCCGTAGCAAGGTTGCCGCTATGTCGCGGAGCTACGGGTGTGGGCGCGGTTTTACCCTGATCGAGCTGCTGGTGGTGCTGGTGATTCTCGGCACCCTGGTCAGCCTGGCCGTCTTGTCGGTGGGCAATGGCGCGGGCCGGGCGCTGCGCGACGAAGGCGACCGCTTGGCCACGGTGATGGCCCTGTTGCTGGAAGAAGCGACCCTGGACAACCGCGAGTACGGCCTGCAACTGCGCAGCGACGGCTACCGGGTGCTGGTTTATGACGATCTCAACAGCCGCTGGCAGCGCCACCCCGACACGGCTGATTACCAACTGCCCGCGCGCCTGCAACTGAACCTGGAGTTGGACGGCGCGCCGCTGCAACTGGCGGCAGTGCCCGGCGCCGATGACGACGAAGAGCGGCCTGCCGCCAAGGGCGAAGCGCCGCCGCAACTGTTGCTGCTTTCCAGTGGCGAGCTGTCGCCGTTTCGCCTGCAACTCAGCGAGCGCGGCAAGGGCGGCGGCGCCTACGAATTGCACAGTGACGGCTTCAGCCTGCCCCACGCCGCGCCGGTGGCCAGCCGATGAAAGCGCAGCGCGGCTTTACCCTGCTGGAAGTGCTGGTGGCCTTGGCGATTTTTGCCAGCGTCGCGGCCGCCGTGCTCACCGCCAGCGCGCGCAGCCTGCAAAATGCCGCGCGCCTGGAAGACAAGACCCTGGCCGGCTGGATCGCCGACAACCAACTCACCGAACTGCAACTGGCCAGTAGCCCGCCGGCCACTGGCCGCGACACCCGCGAAGTCAGTTATGCCGGGCGCCAGTGGCAGCTCTATAGCGAAACCGTCACCACCAGCGACCCCGGCTTGCGCCGCGTGACTCTGTGGGTGGCCAACATGCCGAGCAGCCGCGACACCAGCAGCGTGCAAGAGCGCGCACTGCTGGCGCTGGATGGCTTTGTTGGGGTGCGCCAGTGATGCGTCAGGCGCGTGGCTTCACCTTGCTCGAAGTGCTGATCGCTATCGCCATTTTTGCCCTGCTCGGCCTGGGTTCTTATCGCATGCTGCACAGCGTGCTGAGCACCGACGAAACCACCCGCCGCCACGAGTTGCAGTTGCGTGACGTGGTGCGTGCCTTCGCCGTGCTGGAGCAGGACCTGGCCCAGATCGGCCCGCGGCCGGTGCGCGATGGCTATGCCGAGCTGCGTCCGGCGCTGCTCGGTGCGGTGGAGCCGGCGAGTATCGAATTCACCCGCCTGGGCTGGCGTAATCCGTTGGGCAGCCCGCGTTCGGCCTGGCAGCGGGTGCGCTGGCAACTCACCGGCAGCACCCTGGAGCGCCAGTATTGGACCGTGCTCGACCAGGCCGTGGACAGTACGCCGCGGGTTCAGCAGGTGCTGACAGGCGTGCGTAACCTGCAACTGCGCTACCTCGACGATGAAGCCAACTGGCTCAGCGACTGGCCACCGAGCAACAGCAACACCGGCAGCGACCCGCAGCAACGCTTGCAGCAACTGCCGCGCGCCGTGGAAATCAGCTTCGAGCACCCGCGCTATGGCCTGCTGACCCGCACGCTGCGCCTCCCGGACAATCCGCCGAAACAGAACGCCGCGCAGCCGCCCAGCCCAGATAGCGATACACCGCCCGAGGTGCCGGCCTCATGAAGCGTCAGCAGGGCGTGGCCCTGATTACCGTGTTGCTGGTGGTGGCCATCGTCACCGTGGTCAGCGCCGGCATCATCGCCCGCCAGCAGTTGAGCATCCGCAGCAGCGCCAATCAGCTCACCGCCCGCCAGGCCTGGCATTACGCCCTGGGCGGCGAAGCGCTGGCCCAGGCCATGTTGCAGCGCGACCTCAAGCAGGCCGGCAGCGCGCCAGGTGAGGCCGTGGATCACCTGCGTGAGGCCTGGGCGCGCAAGATTGCGCCCTATGAGGTCGAGCAGGGGCGCATCAGTGTCAGCATCGAAGACCTCAGCGGGCGCTTCAACCTGAACAGCCTGGTGGTCAATCAGCAGGTCAATCAAACCGCTTTGCAGCGTTTTCGCCGTTTGCTCCTGCGCCTGGAGATCGAGCCGCTGCTGGCTGAGCGCCTGATCGACTGGCTCGACGAGAACCAGGAAGTGAGTGGTGCCTACGGTGCCGAAGACAACCAGTACCTGTTGCTGGAACCGGCCTATCGCGCTGCCAGTCGGCCCCTGCAGGATGTTTCCGAGTTGCGCCTGCTGCTGGAAATCAGCGAGCGCGACTACCGCCGCCTGCTGCCCCACGTCAGTGCCTTGCCGGCGGCGACGCCGTTGAACGTCAACACCGCCAGCGCCCTGGTGCTGTCCACTCTGGCCGACAACCTCAGCCCCCAGGCCGCCCAGCAGCTGGTGCTGGCCCGTGGCGCCGAGGGCTATCGGCAACTGAGCGACTTCACCCGCCAACCGGCCCTGGCCGGGCTGGGCGTGCAAGCCACTGGCCTGGGCGTGGGCAGCCAGTACTTCCAGGCGCGCAGTGAAGTGCAGCTTGGCGAGCGCCGGCGCGTGTTAATCAGTGTGTTGCAGCGGGGCCCGGACGGCCGCGTGCACGTGTTACAACGAGATCTCGGTCAGCCCGCTCGCGTGCTGGCGGCCGTCAAACCGCTTGAGGAACAACCATGAACGACTGCCTGTTTCTGCCCGCTAATTGCGGTGCCGAGCTGAGCACCGCGGCGCCGTTGTACTGGCAGCCAGCCAATGGCCCAGGGCTGGCCCTGAGCTGGGCCGCCTGCGCCAATGAATTGAATGGCCGCAGCCTGGCGCTGGTGCTGCCGATGGAAGTGGTCAGCGCCTGCGCGGTGCAACTGCCCACGCAGAAGGCTCGCTGGCTGCGCCAGGCGTTGCCTTACGCGGTGGAGGAGCTGCTCGCCGAAGATGTTGAGCAACTGCACCTGGCCCTCGGCGAACCCTTGGCCGACGGCCGTCACCTGCTGCTGGCGGTGCGCCGCGACCTGCTCAAGGGCTGGTTGGCGCAGCTGCATGCCGAGGGCATCAGCGTCAGCGCCATTTATGTGGATGCCGACCTGCTGCCGCGCGACGGCATTCAGGTGCTGCTGCACGGTGAGCGCGGTTTGCTCGGCGGTGCGGGTGAGCTGCGCATGGCCTTCGCCGCCCGCGACTGGGACAACCTCGCCGGCGCCTGCAGCGAAGAACCACAGCTGACCCTCGACGCCAAACCCTGGCCGCTGCTGGCTGCGGGTCAGGCCCAGGCGATCAACCTGGCGCAGGGCGAGTTTGCTGTGCAGCAGGCCAGCGGCCACAGCCAGGCGTGGCGCAGCGTGCTTGGTCTGGCCGGCCTGTGGCTGGTGCTGCAGATGAGTTTCGACCTGGCCCAGAGCTGGTATCTGCAGCGCGAAGGCGATGCCTATGCGGCGCAGAGTCGGGCGCTGTATCAGGAGTTGTTCCCGGCCGACACGCGCATCGTCAACCTCAAGGCGCAGTTCGCCGAGCACCTGAATGCCGCCGCCAGCAACGGCCAGGGCGCGTTCTTCGGCCTGCTCGAACAGGCTGTTGCGGCCCTGAGCGAAGCCCCACAACTGAGCGTGCAGCAACTGGACTACAGCGGCGACGGCGGCGAGCTGGCGCTGCAACTGCGTGCCGATGACTTTGCCAGCCTCGAACAACTGCGTCAGCGCCTGTTGCAAGCCGGTCTGCAGGTGCAGCTGGGCTCGGCCAGCCGTGAAGAACAAGGGGTGAGTGCCCGCATGGTGATTGGGGGTGGCGCATGAATGCCATGGTGAGTTTGCGCAGCCAACTGCAACAACGGGCGCGCCTGTCGCCCTTCGGCCAGCGCTGGCAACAACTACCGCCGCGCGATCGCCTAGCGCTGCTCGGCCTCGGTGCCTTTATGGCCGTGGTGCTGATTTATCTGGCGCTGTGGTTGCCGCTGCAACGCGATTTGCAGCAGTCCCGCGCCTGGTACAGCCAGCAGCGCGAGCTGCACGCCTATGTGCTGGCCCATGCCGATGAGGCGCGGCAACTGGCGGGTCATCCGCAGCAGCAGATCGACGCCGAGGCCTTGCACGGCCTGGTTACCCGCAGCGCTCAGGAGCGTGGCCTGAGCATCGAGCGGGTGGACAGCGATGCCACCGGCGTACAGGTCAATCTGGCGCCGGCGCCGTTCGCTAACTTGCTGGCTTGGTTGCAGCAGTTGCAGAGCGAGGGGGTGCGTTTTGCTGATGTCAGCCTGGAGCGCGGCGACAATGGTCGCGTGCTGGCGCGTCTGAGTCTGGCGGTCAGCGGCTAAGCCGAGGCTGGTATGCTGCTGGGTATCTATCGGCAGCGAGGTAAGGGATGAACTGGTGGTCTGATTTCATCTGGTTGCTCGGCGCGGCGCTCAGCGTGCTGCACCTGCTGGGCCTGCTCGCCGCCCTGCATGCGCTGCTGACCGTGCGCACCGCTCAGGGCAGCGTGGCCTGGGTGGTATCACTGCTGCTGTTGCCCGAGCTGACCTTGCTACCGTACCTGATCTTCGGGCGCAGCCGCTTCGCCGGTTATATCGCTGCCCGCCGTCAGGAAAACGGTCAGATGCAACGGGCCGCCCAAGCGCAAGGTTGGCCGGTGACGACCCCGGCTGACGACACGGCGCGTGGCTTGCCGGCCCTGGCCAAACTCACCGGCATGCACTGCCGCGGCGGCAATCAGGTGCGCCTGCTGATCAATGGCGATGACACCTTCAAGGCCATTCTCCACGCCATCCGTGGAGCCCAGAGCCTGGTCATCGTGCAGTTCTTTATTATCCGCGACGACCGCCTCGGCCGACAGATGCAGGAAGCCCTGCTGGAGCGAGCCGCCGCCGGCGTGCGGGTGTATCTGCTGTTTGATGGTGTTGGCAGTCACGACCTGCCGCGCGCCTATATCGACCGGCTGCGTGCCGGCGGCGTGCACGCACGCGCCTTCCGCGCCCGCGAGGGCTGGGGTCGGCGCTTCCAGCTGAACTTCCGTAATCACCGCAAGATCGTGGTGGTGGATGGCACCTGCGCCTTTGTCGGCGGCCACAACGTCGGCAACGAATACCTCGGCAAAAAACCACCGCTGGCGCCCTGGCGCGACACCCATGTGGAAGTGCGCGGCCCGGCCGTGGTCGACCTGCAACTGACGTTCAGCGAGGACTGGTATTGGGCCACTCGCCACCTGCCCGAGCTGATCCTGCAACCGCAACAGCAGGCTGGCAGCATGCACTGCCAAGTGATCGCCGGCGGCCCGGCCGACCGCCTGGAAACCACCCAACTGTTCTTCCTCGAAGCCATCGGCCAGGCCCAGCGGCGCATCTGGATCACCTCGCCGTACTACGTCCCCGACGAAGCCATCGACGCCGCCCTGCGCCTGGCCGTGCTGCGTGGCGTGGACGTGCGCCTGCTGTTGCCGAGCCGCCCGGACCATCGTGTGGTCTACGCCGCCAGCTCGCTGTACGCCCTTGGCGCGGTGGCGGCGGGTATCGGCGTGTACCGTTATCAGCCGGGGTTCTTGCACCAGAAAGTGCTGCTGGTGGACGACGAACTGGCCGCCATCGGCAGCGCCAACCTCGACAACCGCTCGCTGCGCCTGAACTTCGAAGTGATGCTGGTCACTGTCGACCGCCCGTTCGCCAGCAGCGTCGAACAGATGCTCCGCGCCGACTTCGCCCAAGCCCGGCGCCTGACCCTCGACGACGCCCGCGTAACCTTCGCCCAGCGCCTATGGATGCGCATGACCGGTTTGTTTGCGCCGATTTTGTAAGCGACAGGCGCTGGGTTCGGTACTGGTCGATTCATCCTGCAGAGGAACGGCGTGCCCCGTCTTCGTGGGGCTGCCCTCAGGCTCGGTCCAGCGGACTGATCACCCCTAGCCC
>NKIE01000077.1 GCA_002256055.1 Pseudomonas sp. PGPPP3
ACGGACCCGCCCTGCTCGGCACTGCGCGACAAGTTGGCGAGCATCTCGTCCAGCAAGGCGCCATCCAGGCCGGCATTGCTACTGGCTTCCGGCCAGGCGACGTCGGCAGTGCTACCGACCGGACGCTCGACGCTGAGAATGAACAGCTCACTGGTGTTGCGCTGCACGCCAGGCTCGACACGCACACGTACACGGGTTTCCCCGGCGTTCTCGGCGAACGCGACGCGGCTACTCAGGCGACGAGCCAAGGTCGCTGATACGCTGTCCAGAGACTGCCAAGCGGTGCTGAACTCGCCGGTCTGCGGCTGCTCTTCGGCGATGGTGAAACCATTGTCTTCAAAGAACTGACGGGCCACCGGCCAGACTTCGGCAGGCGGACGTTGAGCGACGATCCAGCGCGAGGCGCCGCTCTTCTGCAAGCTGAAGTCACTGGCCTCGGCCACTGCAGCGCTCAGGGCTGGCGGACGTGGCACTTCGAACTCGACATCGGCGGCTGGGCGCGCGGTGCTCACGGTGCCAGGAATCGGCAGCAAGGGGTCCAGACGCTTGGCGTTGAGGCCAGCAGGCACCTGCATAGGCGCCGTTTCGCGCGCCTCGAGGTAATCATTGCCGCGATCACGGAAGTAGCCGTCTTCGCCCCAGAGCCAGCCACAACCACTGGTGCTGGAGATAATCAGAGCAAGTGCGGAGAGTCCGGCCAGTCGCTTCATGCGCAACGATTCCTCAAACAAGAACAATTCCTCGATTAAACCAATATGCCGGTCTGGCGCAGGGCCTGACGCAGCGGTTCATGACAACGCGGGCTGAGCCAGGTCAGAGGCAGACGGATACCGTCCGGCATCATGCCCATCTCGTGCAGGGCCCATTTCACCGGAATAGGGTTGGATTCGATAAACAACGACTTGTGCAGCGGCATCAGGCGGTCGTTGATCGCGCGAGCGGTTTCGGCATCGCCACGCATGGCGGCGGCGCAGAGTTCACTCATCAGGCGCGGGGCGACGTTGGCGGTCACCGAGATGTTGCCCTTGCCGCCCATCAGCATCAGCTCAACGGCGGTGGCATCGTCGCCGGAGTAAACTAGGAAGTCTTTGCTGACGCGATCGAGCACTTCGCGGGCGCGTTGCAGGTCGCCAGTGGCTTCTTTGATGCCAATGATGTTCGACACAGTGGACAGGCGCTCAACAGTCTCGGGCAGCATGTCGCATACGGTACGACCGGGCACGTTGTAAAGGATCTGCGGGATGGCGACCGACTCGGCAATGTGCCGGAAGTGCAGGTACAGGCCTTCCTGAGTCGGTTTGTTGTAGTACGGCGTCACCAGCAAACAGGCGTCGGCGCCAACGTCTTTGGCTGCGCGGGTCAGCTCGACCGACTCCCGGGTGGAGTTGCCACCGGTGCCGGCAATCACCGGGATGCGGCCATTAACCTGGTCAACCACACGACGAATAACCTCGATGTGTTCGCTGACTTCCAGGGTCGCCGACTCGCCGGTAGTACCGACCGCAACGATGGCGTTGGTGCCTTCTTGCAGGTGGAAGTCCACCAATTTGCTCAGGCTGTCCCAGTCCAGACCACCCTGTGCATCCATTGGCGTGACCAATGCCACCATACTGCCCGCAATCATCACACCGCTCCTGCCGCAAAAAGAGAGGCGTAATGGTACTGTCGCCACCTGCCTTGTACAAGCGAAGGACTCGGCTCTGTTAAGGTTTGCCAGCACCGACAAACCTTAACAGAGCCGAGCGAGCATTCCCCTGCGTCGCGCTTTTCGCTAACCTGCCTGCTTTAGTCGGCCCGCATCTGCCCCGACCACTTCTTTGCTTTAGGAATGCTGCATGTCCACCCCTACAGTCCGCGAACAATTCCTTGTCATCAGCGCTCTGGGCGCCAACTCCATGGAGCTGACCAACGTACTGTGCCGTGCCAGCCATGAGAACCGCTGCTCGGTGATCAGCACCCGCCTCAGCCGCCACGGCGAGTACAGCGCTCTGGTGCTGCAGATCTCCGGCAGCTGGGACGCCTTGGCACGCCTGGAAGGAACCCTGCCTGGCCTGGCCAAGAAGCATGACTTCATCATTACCCAGACCCGCAGCGCCGCCCAGGAAATCCGTCCACAGGCCCTGCCGTACGTCGCTTACGTGAGTTCGGTGTACCGCCCTGACATTCTCAATGAGCTGTGCCAGTTCTTCTCCGACCACAAGGTCGAACTGGAGAACCTCACCTGCGATACCTACCTGGCCCCGCAGACCGGCGGCACCATGCTCAACGCGACCCTGACAGTGACCCTGCCCGCGGGCACGCAGATCAGCTGGCTGCGCGATCAGTTTCTCGACTTTGCCGACGCCCTCAACCTGGACGCACTGATCGAACCTTGGCGCCCACAGAACCCGTAAGGAGCTGCTCATGGCTGTAGTCATCGATCAACCGGTTGCCGATTTCCACGCCCAGGCCAGCAGTGGCACGAGCGTTTCCCTGGCAGCATTGAGCGGACAACAGGTGCTGATTTATTTCTACCCGAAAGACAGCACGCCAGGCTGCACCACTGAAGGCCAGGGCTTTCGCGACCGTTATGCCGACTTCCAGGCCGCCAACACGGTGATCTTTGGCGTCTCGCGCGACAGCCTGAAGTCCCATGAAAACTTCAAGTGCAAGCAGGCCTTCCCTTTCGAGCTGATTTCGGACAAGGACGAGGCGCTGTGCCAGCTGTTCGACGTGATCAAGTTGAAAAAGCTCTACGGCAAGGAATACCTCGGCGTTGACCGCAGTACCTTCCTGATCGACAAAGAGGGCGTGCTGCGCCAGGAATGGCGCGGCGTGAAGGTGCCCGGTCATGTCGAAGCAACCCTGGCGGCCGCGCAGGCACTGCAGCAGAGCTGAGTTCAATACCCGAATAAATAAAGGCCGCAATTGCGGCCTTTATTTATTCGGGTGCGCGAGCGTCACGCCTTGCGCAGCCAGTAGCGATACACCCCGCCTGCCTCTTCCTCATGCACCAGGGCGTGCCCCGCCAAGCGTGCAAACGCCCGAAAATCACGCTGCGATCCCGCGTCGGTGGCCGTAACCTGCAACACCGCGCCGCTGGCCAGACGATTGAGCTCCAGCTTGGCCTTGAGCAGCGGTAACGGACAATTCAGCCCAGAGGTATCCAGCACCGCGTCAGCGGCCGGCCATTCACCTTGCACATCCGTCATTTCTACCTCCGCAAACCAGGCCCGCAGGATACCCGCGGTGTACAGCCCTGGCCAGCCACCCGGCCGGGCAGCTAAAGTAGCTGCCTTTACCGCCAAGAGCCCTGTGCATGAACTTTCTGCGCCCTTCTTTGCTCGCCCTGGCCTGCCTGCTGGCCAGCCCGGTGATCGCCAGCGACCTGCCTTCCCTCGGCGACTCCAGCTCATCCATCGTCTCGCCCATGCAAGAGCACGTGATGGGGCGTGCCTGGTTAAGCATGCTGCGTGGCCAGGTCGGCCAGCTAGACGACCCGCAACTGAAAAACTTCGTCGAACACAGCGTCTACAAGCTGGCGGAAACCAGCCAGGTGCAGGACCGCCGGCTGGAGTTCGTGCTGATTGACAGCGCGCAGCTGAACGCCTTCGCCGCACCCGGCGGCATAATCGGGGTCAACGGCGGCCTGTTCCTGTATGCCCAGACCGAAGCTGAGTACGCCTCGGTCATGGCCCACGAACTGGCGCACTTGTCGCAACGCCACTTCGCCCGTGGCGTTGAAGCTCAGCAGCGTATGCAGTTGCCAATGATGGCTGCCCTGCTCGGCGGCATCATTGCTGCCGCCGCCGGGGCCGGCGATGCTGGCATGGCCGCGATTGTCTCAACCCAGGCGGCGGCCATGCAGGAGCGTCAGCGCTTCTCCCGGCAAAACGAACAGGAAGCCGACCGCATCGGTATTCTCAACCTGGAAAAAGCCGGCTACGACCCACGCGCCATGCCGAGCATGTTCGAACGTCTGATGCGCCAGTACCGCTACGACCGCAAGCCGCCGGAATTCCTGCTTAGCCACCCAGTCAGCGAGTCGCGGATTGCCGATACCCGCAACCGCGCCGAGCAATATCCCGGCAGCGGCATACAAGACAGCCTGCGCTATCAGCTGATGCGCATGCGCGTGCAACTGGTCTACGAAGAATCGCCGGGCATGGCGGCTAAACGTTTTCGCGGCATTCTCGACGAGAACCCGAAGCTCGATGTAGCGCGCTATGGCCTAGCATTGGCTCAGCTGAAAAGCGGTCAGCTGGAGCAAGCGCGAGAGAGCCTGCAACCTCTGCTGCAGAAGGCACCCAACGAAGTCATCTACAACCTGGCCCTGATTGAACTGGACACAGCGGCAAATCGCCTCAAAGAGGCCCAGGAGCGAGTGCAGCGCTTGCTCAAGCTGTACCCCAATGACTACCCACTGAACCAGAGCCTGGTCGACCTGCTGCTCAAGCAAAACCGCTCACCCGAGGCCGAGAAAGTACTCGATCAGCTGATCAAGACACGCCCCAACGACCCCGACGTCTGGTATCAGATCGCGGAAACTCGCGGCCAGGCCAACAACATCATCGGTCTGCACCAGGCGCGGGCCGAATATTTCGCCCTGGTGGGCGACTACGACCAAGCCATTCAGCAGTTAGACCTGGCCAAACGCCGGGCCAGCAATAATTTCCAGCTGGCCTCGCGCATCGACGCCCGTCAACGGGCGTTTATCCAGGAGCAGGAGATGATCAAGCAGATGCTGCGCTAAGGCGTGGCACACAAAAAAACCGGCCTAGGCCGGTTTTTTTGTGTGCCACGCCTTAGCGCAGCATCTGCTTGATCATCTCCTGCTCCTGGATAAACGCCCGTTGACGGGCGTCGATGCGCGAGGCCAGCTGGAAATTATTGCTGGCCCGGCGTTTGGCCAGGTCTAACTGCTGAATGGCTTGGTCGTAGTCGCCCACCAGGGCGAAATATTCGGCCCGCGCCTGGTGCAGACCGATGATGTTGTTGGCCTGGCCGCGAGTTTCCGCGATCTGATACCAGACGTCGGGGTCGTTGGGGCGTGTCTTGATCAGCTGATCGAGTACTTTCTCGGCCTCGGGTGAGCGGTTTTGCTTGAGCAGCAGGTCGACCAGGCTCTGGTTCAGTGGGTAGTCATTGGGGTACAGCTTGAGCAAGCGCTGCACTCGCTCCTGGGCCTCTTTGAGGCGATTTGCCGCTGTGTCCAGTTCAATCAGGGCCAGGTTGTAGATGACTTCGTTGGGTGCCTTCTGCAGCAGAGGTTGCAGGCTCTCTCGCGCTTGCTCCAGCTGACCGCTTTTCAGCTGAGCCAATGCTAGGCCATAGCGCGCTACATCGAGCTTCGGGTTCTCGTCGAGAATGCCGCGAAAACGTTTAGCCGCCATGCCCGGCGATTCTTCGTAGACCAGTTGCACGCGCATGCGCATCAGCTGATAGCGCAGGCTGTCTTGTATGCCGCTGCCGGGATATTGCTCGGCGCGGTTGCGGGTATCGGCAATCCGCGACTCGCTGACTGGGTGGCTAAGCAGGAATTCCGGCGGCTTGCGGTCGTAGCGGTACTGGCGCATCAGACGTTCGAACATGCTCGGCATGGCGCGTGGGTCGTAGCCGGCTTTTTCCAGGTTGAGAATACCGATGCGGTCGGCTTCCTGTTCGTTTTGCCGGGAGAAGCGCTGACGCTCCTGCATGGCCGCCGCCTGGGTTGAGACAATCGCGGCCATGCCAGCATCGCCGGCCCCGGCGGCGGCAGCAATGATGCCGCCGAGCAGGGCAGCCATCATTGGCAACTGCATACGCTGCTGAGCTTCAACGCCACGGGCGAAGTGGCGTTGCGACAAGTGCGCCAGTTCGTGGGCCATGACCGAGGCGTACTCAGCTTCGGTCTGGGCATACAGGAACAGGCCGCCGTTGACCCCGATTATGCCGCCGGGTGCGGCGAAGGCGTTCAGCTGCGCGCTGTCAATCAGCACGAACTCCAGCCGGCGGTCCTGCACCTGGCTGGTTTCCGCCAGCTTGTAGACGCTGTGTTCGACGAAGTTTTTCAGTTGCGGGTCGTCTAGCTGGCCGACCTGGCCACGCAGCATGCTTAACCAGGCACGCCCCATCACGTGCTCTTGCATGGGCGAGACGATGGATGAGCTGGAGTCGCCGAGGGAAGGCAGGTCGCTGGCGATCACCGGGCTGGCCAGCAGGCAGGCCAGGGCGAGCAAAGAAGGGCGCAGAAAGTTCATGCACAGGGCTCTTGGCGGTAAAGGCAGCTACTTTAGCTGCCCGGCCGGGTGGCTGGCCAGGGCTGTACACCGCGGGTATCCTGCGGGCCTGGTTTGCGGAGGTAGAAATGACGGATGTGCAAGGTGAATGGCCGGCCGCTGACGCGGTGCTGGATACCTCTGGGCTGAATTGTCCGTTACCGCTGCTCAAGGCCAAGCTGGAGCTCAATCGTCTGGCCAGCGGCGCGGTGTTGCAGGTTACGGCCACCGACGCGGGATCGCAGCGTGATTTTCGGGCGTTTGCACGCTTGGCGGGGCACGCCCTGGTGCATGAGGAAGAGGCAGGCGGGGTGTATCGCTACTGGCTGCGCAAGGCGTGACGCTCGCGCACCCGAATAAATAAAGGCCGCAATTGCGGCCTTTATTTATTCGGGTATTGAACTCAGCTCTGCTGCAGTGCCTGCGCGGCCGCCAGGGTTGCTTCGACATGACCGGGCACCTTCACGCCGCGCCATTCCTGGCGCAGCACGCCCTCTTTGTCGATCAGGAAGGTACTGCGGTCAACGCCGAGGTATTCCTTGCCGTAGAGCTTTTTCAACTTGATCACGTCGAACAGCTGGCACAGCGCCTCGTCCTTGTCCGAAATCAGCTCGAAAGGGAAGGCCTGCTTGCACTTGAAGTTTTCATGGGACTTCAGGCTGTCGCGCGAGACGCCAAAGATCACCGTGTTGGCGGCCTGGAAGTCGGCATAACGGTCGCGAAAGCCCTGGCCTTCAGTGGTGCAGCCTGGCGTGCTGTCTTTCGGGTAGAAATAAATCAGCACCTGTTGTCCGCTCAATGCTGCCAGGGAAACGCTCGTGCCACTGCTGGCCTGGGCGTGGAAATCGGCAACCGGTTGATCGATGACTACAGCCATGAGCAGCTCCTTACGGGTTCTGTGGGCGCCAAGGTTCGATCAGTGCGTCCAGGTTGAGGGCGTCGGCAAAGTCGAGAAACTGATCGCGCAGCCAGCTGATCTGCGTGCCCGCGGGCAGGGTCACTGTCAGGGTCGCGTTGAGCATGGTGCCGCCGGTCTGCGGGGCCAGGTAGGTATCGCAGGTGAGGTTCTCCAGTTCGACCTTGTGGTCGGAGAAGAACTGGCACAGCTCATTGAGAATGTCAGGGCGGTACACCGAACTCACGTAAGCGACGTACGGCAGGGCCTGTGGACGGATTTCCTGGGCGGCGCTGCGGGTCTGGGTAATGATGAAGTCATGCTTCTTGGCCAGGCCAGGCAGGGTTCCTTCCAGGCGTGCCAAGGCGTCCCAGCTGCCGGAGATCTGCAGCACCAGAGCGCTGTACTCGCCGTGGCGGCTGAGGCGGGTGCTGATCACCGAGCAGCGGTTCTCATGGCTGGCACGGCACAGTACGTTGGTCAGCTCCATGGAGTTGGCGCCCAGAGCGCTGATGACAAGGAATTGTTCGCGGACTGTAGGGGTGGACATGCAGCATTCCTAAAGCAAAGAAGTGGTCGGGGCAGATGCGGGCCGACTAAAGCAGGCAGGTTAGCGAAAAGCGCGACGCAGGGGAATGCTCGCTCGGCTCTGTTAAGGTTTGTCGGTGCTGGCAAACCTTAACAGAGCCGAGTCCTTCGCTTGTACAAGGCAGGTGGCGACAGTACCATTACGCCTCTCTTTTTGCGGCAGGAGCGGTGTGATGATTGCGGGCAGTATGGTGGCATTGGTCACGCCAATGGATGCACAGGGTGGTCTGGACTGGGACAGCCTGAGCAAATTGGTGGACTTCCACCTGCAAGAAGGCACCAACGCCATCGTTGCGGTCGGTACTACCGGCGAGTCGGCGACCCTGGAAGTCAGCGAACACATCGAGGTTATTCGTCGTGTGGTTGACCAGGTTAATGGCCGCATCCCGGTGATTGCCGGCACCGGTGGCAACTCCACCCGGGAGTCGGTCGAGCTGACCCGCGCAGCCAAAGACGTTGGCGCCGACGCCTGTTTGCTGGTGACGCCGTACTACAACAAACCGACTCAGGAAGGCCTGTACCTGCACTTCCGGCACATTGCCGAGTCGGTCGCCATCCCGCAGATCCTTTACAACGTGCCCGGTCGTACCGTATGCGACATGCTGCCCGAGACTGTTGAGCGCCTGTCCACTGTGTCGAACATCATTGGCATCAAAGAAGCCACTGGCGACCTGCAACGCGCCCGCGAAGTGCTCGATCGCGTCAGCAAAGACTTCCTAGTTTACTCCGGCGACGATGCCACCGCCGTTGAGCTGATGCTGATGGGCGGCAAGGGCAACATCTCGGTGACCGCCAACGTCGCCCCGCGCCTGATGAGTGAACTCTGCGCCGCCGCCATGCGTGGCGATGCCGAAACCGCTCGCGCGATCAACGACCGCCTGATGCCGCTGCACAAGTCGTTGTTTATCGAATCCAACCCTATTCCGGTGAAATGGGCCCTGCACGAGATGGGCATGATGCCGGACGGTATCCGTCTGCCTCTGACCTGGCTCAGCCCGCGTTGTCATGAACCGCTGCGTCAGGCCCTGCGCCAGACCGGCATATTGGTTTAATCGAGGAATTGTTCTTGTTTGAGGAATCGTTGCGCATGAAGCGACTGGCCGGACTCTCCGCACTTGCTCTGATTATCTCCAGCACCAGTGGTTGTGGCTGGCTCTGGGGCGAAGACGGCTACTTCCGTGATCGCGGCAATGATTACCTCGAGGCGCGCGAAACGGCGCCTATGCAGGTGCCTGCTGGCCTCAACGCCAAGCGTCTGGACCCCTTGCTGCCGATTCCTGGCACCGTGAGCACCGCGCGCCCAGCCGCCGATGTCGAGTTCGAAGTGCCACGTCCGCCAGCCCTGAGCGCTGCAGTGGCCGAGGCCAGTGACTTCAGCTTGCAGAAGAGCGGCGCCTCGCGCTGGATCGTCGCTCAACGTCCGCCTGCCGAAGTCTGGCCGGTGGCCCGTCAGTTCTTTGAAGACAATGGTTTCACCATCGCCGAAGAGCAGCCGCAGACCGGCGAGTTCAGCACCGCTTGGCAGTCTCTGGACAGCGTATCAGCGACCTTGGCTCGTCGCCTGAGTAGCCGCGTCGCGTTCGCCGAGAACGCCGGGGAAACCCGTGTACGTGTGCGTGTCGAGCCTGGCGTGCAGCGCAACACCAGTGAGCTGTTCATTCTCAGCGTCGAGCGTCCGGTCGGTAGCACTGCCGACGTCGCCTGGCCGGAAGCCAGTAGCAATGCCGGCCTGGATGGCGCCTTGCTGGACGAGATGCTCGCCAACTTGTCGCGCAGTGCCGAGCAGGGCGGGTCCGT
>NKIE01000884.1 GCA_002256055.1 Pseudomonas sp. PGPPP3
AACGCAAAATTTCTCCTTTTGAATTGACTCCCGCTCCGGTAGTTCAGGAGGAATTCTCAGTCCATTGTGAATAATCTTGACTGGCAGTTCAGCGGGCAAGGTGCGCCGTACGGCCTCATCGATTGCCACCAATTCGTCAACATGCTGTCTTAGCAACTTGAGGAGCAATCCACTAACCCACCCACCCGCGTTCTCGCGCTGCAAAGATCGCACATGGACAAGAAGTGGAGCGTGAAGCATCCGCTTCGCAAGGATGCCAACCAATAACGCAGTAATTTCGTTACAGTGAATTAGGTCGAAGGGGCCATGTTTGGCGGCTTTGCGCAGTGCTAGAAGACTGGGAGGCCAGTGCGCAAATTCACGAAGGAGAATTAACCAGCGCAACCCTCGATAGTGGCCGATTCTGGTGTCGTCCCATTGAGGAACTCCGCGAACCGGGAGGACTTCTAGACCGGCCTTTTCTAGGGAGCGTGCAGCGACTCCGGGCGGCGCGATCACTATGCCACTTACGCTTTTCGCAGGCAGCGCCGCCACCAACTCTGCCAAGCTCTTGGTTGCCCCCCCAAAGACAGCAAAG
>NKIE01000885.1 GCA_002256055.1 Pseudomonas sp. PGPPP3
GCTCTGCGCCTGGTGCTGGCTGGCTAGCGAGTGGCGCTGCTGGAGTCCAGTCGGATCGGCTGGGCGGCCTCCGGGCGCAACGGAGGCCAGGCGATTCTCGGCTGGTCGTGCGATATGCCCCCACTGGAGGCGGCGTTGGGGCAGGAGCGTGCACGCCGGCTGTGGGAGTTGGTGCGCTGGGCTGCGGGCGAGATCCAGGCACTGCCGCAACGGCATGGCTTCGATATTGATTACCGTGCCGGGCACTTGTGGACCTCGGTGTTGCAGCGGAGGGTCAGCCATCTGCATGAGTGGCAGGAACAGGCCAGCCAGAAATGGGGCTATGACGGCCTGCAATTCATTAGCAAACAACAACTGCCGGATTGGGTTGGCAGCCAGCGCTACCAGGCCGGCTTGTTCGATCCGGAGGGCGGCCACCTCAACCCGCTTAAGCTGGTGTGTGGCCTAGCCGACACCATCGAGCGCAACGGTGGGTTGATCTTCGAGCAAAGTCGTGCGCTGCGCTATCAGGCAACAACAGATGGCTACGAACTGCACTGCGAGCAGGGTCGGGTGCGCTGTGGCGCACTGGTGCT
>NKIE01000078.1 GCA_002256055.1 Pseudomonas sp. PGPPP3
AAGTGCCAGTCGCGCGGCGCCAAACCCAGCGGCAAATCGGGCCGGGCGAGCACCTATTCAGCGACCTGGGTTTATTCCACGGTTACCTGGCAGTCGAAGGTTTGTTCTGGGGCTACGCCGGTTTCCCAGGGCCGGCGATAGACCAGCAATAGGCGGCCGCTGCCGGGTTGCGCGGCCTCGAAGCGCCAGCTGGATTGGCCGGCACTGCCGACCAGGCCGCTGTCTTCCGGGTTGCTGTAGACCTCCGGGCCGAGGCTGCGCAAGACGCCGGGCGCGGCATCCTGGACCTGCCAGCGAAAGCCGGTGGTTGGGTTGCTGCGCAGGTTGATTAACACGGTTTGGCCGCGCGCCAGCTCAAGCGGGCAACGGCTGACGCGCTCTTCATCGAGGCTGACGGTGCTGGGCGTCTGCGTACAGGCCGCCAGCAGGCTCAGGCTGCTGACCGCCGCAATGCGGCTCAGGGATGCAATGGACATGGCGACCTCCTTGGCTGAAGGTCGCCAGCATAGCCCCAAGGGGCGGCGCAGCCTACTGGAACAGCACCTTGGCGACATCGCGGTAATGGCTGGCGAAGTGCGCGGTGATCCCCGCCTTGAGGTAGTCCGGCAGCTCGGCATAGTCGCCGCGGTTGGCCTCCGGCAGGATCAGCTCAAAGAGCTTCTGCCGCCGCGCGGCGATGACTTTTTCGCGCACGCCGCCGATGGCCAGCACTTGGCCCGTGAGGGTCAGTTCGCCGGTCATGGCTACGCCTTTCTTCGCCGGCTGGTCGCGGGCCAGGGAGAGCAGGGCGCTGGCCATGCTGATGCCGGCGCTAGGGCCGTCTTTCGGCGTGGCACCTTCCGGTACGTGCAGGTGGACGAAGGCCTGGTCGAAGAAGGTCGGGTCACCGCCGTATTGCGTGAGGTTGGCGCTGATGTAGCTGTAGGCGATTTCCGCCGATTCTTTCATCACCTCACCCAGTTGGCCGGTCAGCTTGAAACCACGGTTGAGGGTGTGAATGCGCGTGGCTTCGATCGGCAGGGTCACGCCGCCCATGCTGGTCCAGGCCAGACCAGTAATTACGCCGATACCGCTGAGCAGGCGCTCGCGGCGGAACGGTGGCATGCCCAGGTAGCTTTCCAGGTCCTTGGGGCCGATCTTGATCTTCTCGTCCGGGTGCTCCAGCAGTTTGACCACCGCCTTGCGCACCAGCTTGCCGAACTGTTTCTCCAGTTGACGCACCCCGGCCTCGCGGGCGTAGCCGTCGATAATGCCTTTCAGGGCCCCGTCGCTAATGCTCAGGTGTTTCTTCGCGACACCGGCTTTGGCCAGTTGCTTGGGCCACAGGTGCTGTTTTGCGATGGCCAGTTTTTCTTCGCCGATATAGCCGGCCAGGCGGATGATCTCCATGCGGTCCAGCAATGGGCCAGGGATCGAGTCGAGGGTGTTGGCGGTGCAGACGAACAGCACCTTGGACAGGTCCAGGCGCAGGTCCAGGTAGTGGTCAAGAAACTCGCCGTTCTGCTCTGGGTCGAGGGTTTCCAGCAGTGCCGAGGCCGGGTCGCCCTGATGGCTTGCGCCGAGCTTGTCGATCTCGTCGAGCATGATCACCGGGTTCATTACCTCGACTTCCTTCAATGCCTGCACCAGCTTGCCGGGCATGGCACCGATGTAAGTGCGCCGGTGGCCCTTGATCTCCGCCTCGTCGCGCATGCCGCCGACGCTGAAGCGGTAGAACGGCCGGCCGAGGGTTTCGGCAATTGACTTGCCGATGCTGGTCTTGCCCACCCCCGGCGGGCCCACCAGCAGCACGATGGAGCCGGCGATCTCGCCCTTGTAGGCGCCAACGGCGAGGAATTCGAGGATGCGCGCTTTCACGTCCTCTAGGCCGGCGTGTTGCTGATCCAGCACCTGGCGCGCATGGGCCAGGTCGAGTTTGTCCTGGCCATAGACGCCCCAGGGCACGCTGGTTGCCCAGTCCAGGTAGTTGCGGGTGACCGCATACTCTGGCGAGCCGGTTTCCAGAATCGCCAGTTTGCCCAGCTCTTCGTCCAGGCGCTTTTGCACCTGGGCGGGCAGGGTCTTGCCTGCCAGGCGGGCGCGGAATTCGTCGCTGTCGGCGCTGCGGTCGTCCTTGCTCAGGCCCAGCTCGCGCTGGATGATTTTCAGCTGTTCCTTGAGGAAAAACTCACGCTGATGTTCGCCGATCTTGCGGTTGACCTCGGCCGACAGCTCGTTCTGTAAGCGTGCGACTTCCACCTCTTTGCGCAGCAGCGGCAGGACCTTCTCCATGCGCTTTAGGATCGGCACGCAATCGAGCACTTCCTGTAGTTCGCTGCCCGGCGCGGTGGTCAGGGCGGCGGCGAAGTCAGTAAGTGGCGAGGGCTGGTTGGGGCTGAAGCGGTTGAGGTAGTTTTTCAGCTCTTCGCTGTACAGCGGGTTGAGCGGCAGCAGCTCCTTGATCGCATTGATCAGGGCCATGCCATAGGCCTTGACCTCGTCGCGGCCGTCATTGGCACTTTGCGGGTATTCGACTTCCGCGAGATACGGCGGGCGATGGCGCTTGAGCCAGCCGCGGATGCGCACGCGCTGCAGGCCCTGGGCGACGAATTGCAGCTTGCCGCCTTCGCGGTTAACCGAATGCACGCGCACCAGGGTGCCGTGCTCCGGCAACTGGCTGGGGTCGAAGTGGCGCGGGTCGCCCAGGGGCTG
This sequence comes from Pseudomonas sp. PGPPP3, assembly GCA_002256055.1. Lineage (GTDB taxonomy): Bacteria > Pseudomonadota > Gammaproteobacteria > Pseudomonadales > Pseudomonadaceae > Aquipseudomonas. The sequence goes on from NKIE01000078.1 coordinate 2,692, forward strand.
CTCGACAAAGAACAGCGCCAGGCTCTTGTGTTCGGTGTTGCCTATCAGCTCCAGGGTTTCCGCCCACGGCTCCTCGTTGAGGATCACCGGCAGCACTTGGCCGGGGAAGAAGGGGCGGTTGTGCACCGGGATGATGTAAAGCGTGTCTGGCAGTTGTGGGCCTGACAACAGCAGGCCGGTGCCGGCGCTGCCTTCGTCAGGTTGATCGGTGTAGATATCCTGCTCGCTCATGGCGGTCCCTGATCACGGAAATGGGCTTTCCAGATACATGGGGCGATGGCGGGGGCATTTCAATCAAGCAGGCGCGCCAAGCTGTTGCTGCAAATTACCGAGGCGGGCGTCGATCAGTGGGGTGAGCAGGGCGAAGCAGGCCGCGGGGCTGATGGCCACGCGGGCGGCGTCGATCAATTCGCGCCGCAACTGCTGCAGGGCGTTGCCCAGTTCGAACTGGCGGCTGGCGCTGGCCTGCAGGCGCTGACTGAGGTAACGCATCTGCACTTGCAGCGGCAGCGGACAGCGCTCCTGCTGGGCACCGCGCACGGCCAGGCCGCGCAACTGAGCGAGGTCTTCCAGCTCGCGGCAGGCCAGGGTCAAGCCTTGCAGGCTGGGTTGGCTGCGCAGCAAGCGCAGTTCCAGGTGCTCGACGCCATTGAGCAACTGCTCGATCAGCTGGCAGTGTCCGGCAAAGTCAGCGGGGTGCTGGCGCAAGCGGCGCCAGGCGCCATCCAGTTCGGCCAGGCCGCTGTCGTCTTGTGGGCAACTGCGCCACAGGTTATCCAGTTCGGCAGCGATCTGTTCGCGCTGCTGACGTGCCTCCTGACTGTCCTGGCCACCCAGGCCGCGGTGTTTCTGCAGCCGCTGCAGCAGGGCCAGGGCATTGTGCAGGCTGGCTTGCCAGGCCTGGTTGTGGCGCTGGCGCTGTTGCCGGCGCAGGCGGCTGCACAAGGCGCCGAGGGCCAGTAGGGCGCCGGCGGTGCCCAGGGATACGCTTAACAGGCTCATGGGCGGGCCTCCAGAATGGCGGTCATCTGCGTCAGATACAGGGTCAACTCGTGCAGCTGCTGGTTGTCGCCGCTCTGGCGTAGCAGTGCATCGCTGATCTGTTGCAGCTGTTCGCTAAGCGACTGATTGGCTTGGCTGTGCTCGTGCAGGGCGTGGTGCATGCTCCCCAGTTGCTCAACATTGCCACGGCTTTGCAGGGCCAGGGCGTCGAGGTTGCTGGCCAGCCCCAGGCTCTGCTGGTTGCCGGCCTGTAGCAGCTCGCGGTGCTCGTCCACCTGGCTGCGCACGGTGGCCACCGCCGCGGCAATCGCTGCCACCACTTGGGTGATGTCGCTGGCGGTCTGGCTGGTGGCCTGGGCCAGGTGGCGAACCTCGTCGGCCACCACGGCAAAGCCGCGACCTTGCTCGCCGGCCCGTGCAGCTTCGATGGAGGCGTTCAGCGCCAGTAGCTGGGTTTGCTTGGCCAGGCCCTGGATGCTGGCGACGGCTTTTTCTACGGCCTCAGTGCGCAGCAGCAGCTCGCTGACAGCCAGTCCGGTACGACCCAGGCTCTGACCGATATCGTGCAAAGCGCCGCCCACTTTTTGCGCATCCTGGCAGCCGGCCTCGCTTTTTTGGTGCGTTTCGCCAAATGCCTGCAGGGCGTGGTCGGCTAGGCTGCGGATATGCAGCAGGGTCTGGCTGATTTGCTCGCTGGCGGCAGCGATCATGTTCACTCGCTGGCTCTGCTGGCTGCTCTGCTGCTCGGTGTGCTCGGCCATACGCTCCAGGGCCTGGCTGGCAAACTGCATCTCGCTGCGCAGGCGCTCGGCCAAGCGTTGCTGGTCACGGCAGCGCACCAGCAGCTCCTCGCCGTCGGCCGGACTGTTAAGGGTGGTGGCCAGTAGCTGCAGGCTCTGTTGCAAAGGCGCCGTATGGCGGCGCCACCAGCCGTGCAAGGCAGCGCTCAGGTACAGGCACACCACCAGGGCCGCCATGGCGCCTTGAGGGTGTTGAGTCAGCCCCAGGCCCACGGCCAGAGCGGCGCACAGGGCTGGGATGGCCGCGCGCAAGGCGCCGCAACGGTCCAGCAACAGAATTCCGAATTCCCACATAAGTAACGTCCTGGCAGCGCCGATAAGGCTCGGCGACCAGAGGGTGATAGCAAGATACTGGCCAGTGCGCGGGTTGCCGTCGGTCGTTGACGCTTTCGCCGGCCCGGCAAGCGGTTAGAATGGCCCCACCTGCGGCGCCTTGATGCCGCAGCCGGCCTGGAATCCGTCGATGCTGAGTACCCGCCTGCTGTGCCTGGACGACCAGGCCCACGAACACGCCCACGACCACCATCAGTTGGTGCTGTCGTTGTCTGGTCGTGCGGAGTTCGAGGTCAACGGCCGCGGCGGTGAAGTTTGCCGGATGCGCGCCTGTTTGGTGCCCGGCGATGCCGAACACCAGTTTGCCGGGGTCGGCGACAACCGCATGCTGATCCTCGACCTCAACGAGCAGGACACGCCCGAAGCCGACCTTGCGCTGCTCGCCGAGCTGTTCGAAACCCCGCGCTACCCGGCCCTGGATGCCGACTTCCAGAACCTGCTGAGCTACGCCGGCGCCGAGTTGGCACGCTTCGGCAGCGACCCGCATTTGTCCCGCGCCCTCGGTGGCGTATTGCTACGCGCCTTGCACCTGCGGCTGTTCGGCAGCCCCAGCCGCAGCCCGGCCAGCGTCCTCGATGTGGAGCGCCTAGACGCTTACATCGGCGAACACCTAGCACGGCGCATCAGTGTGGCCGAATTGGCCAACGTCGCCTGCCTGAGCCCCAGCCACTTCCACGCTCAGTTCAAAGACAGCGTCGGCTTCACCCCCCACCAATACCTGCTCAAAGCCCGCCTCGACCGCGCCAGCCGCTTGCTGCAAAGCAGCCCGCTGCCGCTGGTGCGTATCGCCGAGGAGTGCGGTTTCTCCAGCCAAAGCGCCCTGACCACCGCCATGCGCCGCTACCTCGGCCTGACCCCCAAGCGCCTGCGCAACGCCTGAGGCCTGGGCACATCTGCGCAGTGGTAAGGCTTTTGTAGAGGCGGCTTTAGCCGCGAACAATTGGACGCCCTGCTGGGTTACGCCATGGCCAGGCCTGGTTGGCTGTAGTAGCGTTGCCCGTCGCATGCCGTGGTCGGATCAGTAGGGATTCTGTGGATATCAAACTCATCATCAATGCGCTACCTGAGGCGCACGCCAAGGCGGTGCTGGCGCAGTTGCTGGAGCGCTACCTGATACCAGCGTTTGCCGCCTTGCCGAAAAACGAGGTGGAGTTGCTGGTGCTGGGTGCCTTGGAGCAGGTGGGGGCGATTAGCGCTGACCCGCAGTTGTATGAACTGGTGTTCAAATTGAAGGTGACGCGGCCCAAGGCGCGCCGGTTGATCTATGACCGTGAGCTGCGCCACTCCAGCAGTGCGGACCTGGATGCCAAGGTCAAGGCGCTGCTCAAGCGCCCGTTGCTGCAAAAACAGGGTGAGCTGTTTGTGCTGGAGGTGGAAAACCCGCTGGTCAGCGATCACCTGCGCGATAAGGTGCAGCAGCTGGGTTATGTCTCCGATGGTTCCTTCTCGCCTAGTTTGATCAAACTTGGGCTGGAGTCCATCACCGCGCTGATCGCCGACTTGCTCAGTGCAGACGAGCAAGAACAGGTGCGCCTGGCGCTGGTGGCGGCCGGTGCGCCGGATGGTTCGTTCAAGGGCGTCCTCAAGGCCACCTTGAAGAAGGTGGCCAGCAAGGTTGCCGCTGACAGCGGGGAAGCCTTGATGGACAAGGCCGCGGGCTATCTCGCGCCAATCGTCGATGCCAGCATTGCCGCGCTTGGCGAGAAAGCGGCGGAGTTGTTTGCTCAGTGAAACCCACGCGCTTAAACAAGCGTTTAGCAAAAGTTCCAGGCCTCGGAGCTTTTGGCAAAAACTCCAGAGCTTTGCGCAAGAAGCCTTCATCCCTCTGTCACTAGAGTCCGTTATCCCGCTGCGCCGTTGCGTTGGAAACCATGTTTTCTTGCGTTGGTGTGGCCATGGGCTAGACCGATAACAATGACTCCAGAAGAGGAAAGGCGTGATGTTTACAGCCAGCCACGTCTTGCAAGGCGACGTTCTCACAAAGACCGCTGCCGAGTTTTTCCCCGTCATCAGCGCCAATTACGGCGTCGACGAGGCTAACTATCTAACCGAGCTGCTCCAGCTCGCCGACCCCGGTGACGATGGCGTCGCGGCTATCCGCCGCAATGCCCGTACGTTGATTGACAACGTGCGTAGCCGGGACAACGCCGTCGATACCCTCGACGCACTGCTTCGTCAGTACAGCCTCGATACCCAGGAAGGGCTGATCCGCGACAAACTGAATGCCGCCGAGTGGGAACGCCACCTCGGCAAGAGCGACAACGTGCTGGTCAATTTTGCCGCCTGGGGCCTGGTGATGACCGGCAAGGTGGTCGACGCGGAAAACGCCGATGGCTCACCGAAGAATGTCATCGGCCGCCTGATCAAACGCTCCGGCGAGCCGGTGATTCGCGCGGCGATGAACCAGGCCATGAAGCTGATGGGCAAGCAGTTCGTGCTCGGCCGCAACATCAGCGAGGCGCTGAAGAATGGTCGTCCGCAGCGTGAGAAGGGCTACAGCTATTCCTTCGACATGCTCGGCGAAGCCGCGCTGACTCAGGCCGACGCCGAGAAATACATGGCCGACTACCGCCTGGCCATCGACACCGTGGGCAAGGAGCCGCAAGTCGGTCCGGGGCCGCGGCCGTCGATCTCGATCAAACTCTCCGCGCTGCACCCGCGTTATGAAGTGGCCCAGCGCGAGCGTGTGTTGACTGAGCTGTTCGCCAATGTGCTGGAGCTGGCCACCCGCGCCCGCGCCCTCGATGTGGGTATTTCCATCGACGCCGAGGAAGCCGACCGCCTGGAGCTGTCCCTGGAGTTGTACGAAAAACTCCTGCGCGCGCCGGCCCTGCAAGGCTGGGGCGAGATCGGCCTAGTGGTGCAGGCGTACTCCAAGCGCTGTCTGCCGGTGCTGGTGTGGCTGACCCTGCTGGGCAAAGAGCTGGGGGCGAAGATGCCGCTGCGCCTGGTCAAGGGCGCTTACTGGGACAGCGAGATCAAGCAGTCACAGCAGTGGGGCCTGGACAGCTACCCGGTGTTCACCCGCAAGGAAGGCACTGACACCTCGTACCTGGCCTGTGCCCGTTACCTGTTGAGTGAGCACACCCGTGGGGTGATCTACCCGCAGTTCGCCAGCCATAACGCCCACACCGTGACCTGCATCCTGGCTCTGGCCGCTGCGGCCAAGACGCCGCGCGAGTTCGAGTTCCAGCGCCTGCACGGTATGGGCGATGCCCTGTACGACACGGTGATCGAGCAGCACCGCCAGACCGTGCGCATCTACGCCCCGGTCGGCGCGCACAAAGACCTGCTGCCGTACCTGGTGCGCCGCCTGCTGGAAAACGGCGCTAACTCGTCGTTCGTCCATCAGTTGGTCGACCCGAGTGTGCCGGTGGAGTCCCTGATTGATCACCCGGTGACGCAACTGCGCAAGTTCGCCAGCCTCGCTAATGACAAAATCCCTCTGCCGCCGGCGCTGTTTGGCTCCGTACGGAAAAACTCCCAAGGCCTCAACATGAATATCTCCGCAGCCATGCAGGCCCTTGAGCTTGCTTATCAACCGCACCTCAACCGTCAGTGGCACGCCGCGCCGGTGATCAACGGCGAGAAGCTCAGTGGTATCAGCCAAGAAGTGCACTGCCCGTACCAGCAGAGCAAGGTGCTTGGCACCGCCCAGTTCGCCAGCGCCGCGCAAGCCGGCCAGGCCCTGGATGCCCTGGCCGCCGCTTGGCCGCGCTGGAACGCCACCCCGGTTGAGCAGCGCGCAGCGATCTTCGAACGCCTGGCCGATTTGCTCGAAGCCCAGCGCGGCGAGCTGATGGCTCTCTGCACCCTGGAAGCCGGCAAGACCCTGCAGGACGGCATTGATGAAGTGCGCGAGGCGGTGGATTTCTGCCGTTACTACGCCCAGCAGGCCCGTCTGCGCCTGGGCCGCGAAGAGCTGCAAGGCCCGACCGGCGAGCGCAATGAACTGTTCCACGAAGGCCGCGGCATTTTCGCCTGCGTCAGCCCGTGGAACTTCCCGCTGGCCATTTACCTGGGCCAGATCAGCGCCGCGCTGTTGGCCGGTAACTGCGTGCTGGCCAAGCCAGCCGAGCAGACCAGCCTGATTGCCGCACGTACCCTGGAGCTGATGTTTGAAGCTGGCTTGCCGACCGACGTGATCGCCTTCCTGCCGGGCGACGGCGCCACCCTGGGTGGCGTGTTCTGCCGCGATGCTCGTGTGGCGGGTGTGTGCGGCACCGGCTCCACCGACACCGCGCGGATCATCAACCGCCAACTGGCCGACAAGCCCGGCCCGATTGCCGCGCTGATCGCCGAAACCGGCGGCCAGAACGCCATGATCGTCGACTCCACCGCGTTGCCCGAACAAGTGGTCAAGGATGCAGTGCAGTCGGCCTTCACCAGCGCCGGTCAGCGTTGCTCGGCCCTGCGCGTGCTCTACGTGCAGGACGATATCGCCGAACGCGTCATCGACCTGCTCAAGGGTGCCATGGCTGAATTGAAGGTTGGCGCATCGGAAAAACGTGAAAACGACATCGGTCCGGTGATCGATGCCGAGGCCAAAGCCGGCTTGCTGGCCCATATCGCCACGCTCAAGAGCGCAGGCAAGCTGAT
>NKIE01000886.1 GCA_002256055.1 Pseudomonas sp. PGPPP3
CTTCGTCAGCCAAAATGCCGCGCACGGCGCTGTCCTGGCTCTCGAAAATCTTCGCAGTGCCTTCGAACACATGGATCGATTCATCCACACCGGCGGTTTTCACCACGCAGCCGTCGACGGCGATGTTGCCGTACAGCACGGCCAGACCGCCTTCTTGCGAATACGCGTGCTCTACGCTGCGGATACAGCCGTTCTCGCGGTCGTCATCGACGGTGTCCCAGCGGGTGCTCTGGCTGAACGCGGTCTGGGTTGGGATACCGGCAGGGCCCGCGCGGAAGAAGGTGTGCACGGCTTCATCGGTGGTCTGGGTGATGTCCCATTTGGCGATGGCTTCGGCCACGGTCTTGCTGTGTACGGTCGGCAGGTCGGTGTGCAACAGGCCGCCGCGGGCCAGGGAGCCGAGGATGCTGAAGATGCCACCGGCGCGGTGCACGTCTTCCATGTGGTACTTCTGGATGTTCGGCGCGACTTTGCACAGTTGCGGAACTTTGCGCGACAGGCGGTCGATGTCGCGCAGGTCGAAGTCGACCTCGCCTTCCTGAGCGGCAGCCAGCAGGTGCAGGATGGTGTTG
>NKIE01000079.1 GCA_002256055.1 Pseudomonas sp. PGPPP3
TTGAGGACATCTACCTCGGCAATGGCGTGTCTGAACTGATCGTGATGGCCATGCAGGCGCTGCTCAACAACGGCGATGAAGTGCTGATCCCGGCCCCCGACTACCCGCTGTGGACGGCCGCCGTGGCCCTGTCCGGTGGCAACCCGGTGCACTACCTATGCGACGAGCAGGCCGGCTGGTTCCCTGACATTGCCGACATGCGCGCCAAGATCACCCCCAACACCAAGGCCCTGGTGCTGATCAACCCGAACAACCCCACCGGCGCTGTGTACTCCAAAGAAGATTCTCTACGATGACGCCGTGCACATCTGCACCGCCTCACTGGCGCCGGACGTGCTGTGCCTGACCTTCAACGGCCTGTCCAAGTCCTACCGCATCGCCGGCTTCCGCTCTGGCTGGGTGGCCATTTCCGGGCCCAAGCACAAAGCGCAAAGCTACATCGAAGGCATCGATATCCTCGCCAACATGCGCCTGTGCGCCAACGTGCCGAGCCAGCATGCGATCCAGACAGCCCTCGGCGGCTACCAGAGCATCAACGACCTGGTGCTGCCCAACGGCCGCCTGCTGGAGCAGCGCAACCGCACCTGGGAGCTACTCAACAACATCCCTGGCGTCAGCTGCGTGAAGCCCATGGGCGCGTTGTATGCCTTCCCGAAGATCGATCCGAAGGTCTGCCCGATCCACAACGACGAGAAGTTCGTGCTCGACCTGCTGCTCTCCGAGAAGCTGCTGATCGTCCAGGGCACCGCCTTCAACTGGCCGTGGCCGGATCACTTCCGCGTCGTCACCCTGCCCCGCGTCGATGATCTGGAGCAGGCCATCGGCCGCATCGGCAACTTCCTCAAGACCTACAGCCAGTAACGCCCACAGCTGGCCACTCCACGCGGGTGGCCAGCTGACGCGGACACGGCACTCGATCCTCACGACGGCAAGGCGCGCAACAGTCATGGACCTGCAGATCGACGATTTCTACAAAGATGCCGCCGCCGGCATGCTCCTGCTCTACCAGAGCTTCCCGCGCAAAATCGGTCTGTATGTTGAAGACCTGATTGGCCGCGAAGAGCCCGACGAGTTTGGCCTGCCCACCCCGCGCCACCAGAGCTGCCTGGGCACCCTGTTGTGGCTGGCCGAGGAAGGCTATATCCGCTTCGACAGCACCATCGGCTATGACGCCCTGGACCAGGCCACCCTCAGCGAAAAAGGCTTTCTGCGCCTATCACGCGGCCTGCCCCACGCCATTGCTGAGGGCGAGCCTGTGCCACCCAGCGTACGCCGCGTGCAAGCCACCCTCGCGTATCAGCTGCGTGAAGCCCTCAGCAGTCGGCAAAGCGAGCGCGTGGTGCGCCTCACTCGCCAACTGTTTACCAGCACACTGAACGGCAACGACACAGTTTGAAATAGTCCCCAGGTTGAATCCACAGGGGCCCCACCCGTATATAAGCCGCTGTAAACCGGGTATTGCGCACTGAGCCCTGCCAGCCGCGCACCCGCCCGAACTGTTTATTTCAAGGAGACTGCTTCAACCATGATGCGCATTCTGTTGTTCCTGGCCACCAACATGGCGGTGCTGATCATCGCCAGCATCACCCTCAAGCTCCTGGGTGTGGACCGTTTTACCGGGCAGAACTACGGCAGCCTTCTGGTCTACTGTGCCGTGTTCGGCTTTGCCGGCTCGCTGATTTCGCTATTCCTCTCCAAGTGGATGGCGAAGATGAGCACCGGCACACAGATCATCACCCAGCCGCGCACCCGCCACGAACAGTGGCTGATGCAGACCGTGGCCGAACTGGCCCGCGATGCCGGGATCAAGATGCCAGAAGTCGGTATCTTCCCGGCCTACGAGTCCAATGCTTTTGCCACCGGCTGGAACAAGAACGACGCCCTTGTGGCCGTCAGCCAGGGCCTGTTGGAGCGTTTCTCGCCCGATGAAGTCAAGGCTGTACTGGCTCACGAAATCGGCCACGTGGCCAATGGCGACATGGTTACTCTGGCGCTGATCCAGGGCGTGGTGAACACCTTCGTGATGTTCTTCGCACGCATCTTCGGCAATTTCGTCGACAAGGTGATCCTGAAAAACGAAGACGGCCCCGGCATTGGCTACTTCGTGGCGACCATTTTTGCCGAGCTGGTACTGGGCATTCTGGCCAGCATCATCGTCATGTGGTTCTCGCGTAAACGCGAGTTCAAAGCCGACGAAGCCGGCGCCCGCCTGGCTGGCACCAACGCCATGATTGGCGCCCTGCAACGCCTGCGTGCAGAACAGGAAGTGCCGGTGCAGATGCCTTCAAGCCTCACCGCTTTCGGCATCAATGGCGGCCTCAAGCACGGCCTGGCTGGCCTGCTGATGACTCACCCTCCGCTGGAAGACCGTATCCGCGCCCTGCAACAGCGCGGCTAAACGCCAGCAGCAAGAAAAAGGGCGACCCATAGGTCGCCCTTTTTTGTTTAACGCTTGCGCAGCCGATACGCCCGCTCATACAGCCGCGTCAGACCGCGCTGCAAGAACCGCCAGTTCTGCCCCAGCACATCCGCCTGTTCCAGCAGCTCACATGCCCACTGTTGCTCCGTGAGCAGCTGCGACACCAAAGGCTCATCCACCGCAAAGGGCGGACCGCTCATCTCGGCCTGCGGGTAATCCAGGGTCACCAGTAGCCCAGCACAACCACTCGGCAGGATAGCCGCGAGATGCGCCGCATAACGCTCACGCATGCCCTCTGGCAAGGCGATCAGCGCCGCCCGGTCATACAGGCCGGCACACGCCGCCACATCGGCAGCTTGCAGCGCGAAGAAATCGCCGCACAGCAGTTCGACGGCGCCGGCCCGATAACGGCGAAAAGCGCCGTACTGATCAACCTCCGGGGTCAGCTCCTGCTCGGCAAAAAACGCGATCACGGCACTTTCCGCCAGCTCAACGCCCACCACCCGATAGCCCTGACCCGCCAGCCAGGCCATATCCAGCGACTTGCCACACAAGGGCACCAGCACCTGCGCGCCCGCCACCAACCCCAGGTCAGGCCAATGGCGCTGCAAATAAGGGTTTACCTCACGCAGATGAAAGCCGATTTCGTTGCGCGCCCAGCGCTCCTGCCAAAAATCTTCGTGCACAAGCACCTCACAAATTCGATCAAAAAGGCCAGAAATTTATACTGGATATCGATATATCCAGGACTGAAGATGGGGCCATTGTCACTCAGGAAACCACCATGTTACCCAGCCTGTTTATCTCCCACGGCTCCCCCATGCTGGCGCTACAGCCCGGCGCCAGCGGTGTCGCACTGAGTCAGCTGGCCGCCGATTTACCCAAACCTACGGCGATCCTGCTGGTCTCGGCGCACTGGGAAAGCTCAGATCTGCGCGTCAGCGGCGCCAGCCAACCGGCCACTCTGCACGACTTTGGCGGTTTCCCGGCGCCACTCTATCAAATTCAGTACCCGGCACCCGGCTCGCCCGCCCTCGCCGACCAGGTTGTCGAATTGCTGGCCGAGGCCGGTTTGGTGGCACAGATTGATCCAACCCGTCCGCTGGATCACGGCGCCTGGGTGCCACTGTCGCTGCTGTACCCGCAGGCCGATATACCGGTGGTGCAATTGTCGCTGCCGAGCCGACTCGGACCCGCCCTGCAAAACCGCATCGGTCACTGCTTGAGCGTGTTGCGCCGCCAGGGCGTGCTGCTGATTGGCTCCGGTAGCATCACCCATAACCTTGGCGAGCTGGACTGGCACGCCGGCCCACAAACCATCACCCCCTGGGCCAAGGACTTCCGCGACTGGATAGTTGAGCACCTAGAACATGGCGACGAGGCAGCCCTGCTGGATTACCGCCGCCAAGCGCCACACGCCCAGCGCAACCACCCCAGCGACGAGCACCTGTTGCCGCTGTTCTTCGCCCGTGCCGCCGGTGAGCGGTTCAGCCTGGTGCATCAAGGCTTTACCTATGGCGCCCTGGGCATGGACATCTACCGCTTCGACTAGCAGGCTGTTGAAAAACTACCTGCGTTGGCAATCCTGCGTTAAAAACAGGCTCGGAATGCTCATTTACAGCTCGTAAACTCTGCTTCCTCGCCTGTTTTTGCCTTGCCCTGCCTGCCTCGCCTACGTTTCTCAACAGCCTGCTAGCCCAGTGTTTTAAGCACCACGCAGAAACGAAAAAGCCCCGCACTAGGCGGGGCTTTTTTAGTTAGCGCGAATTAATCTTCGCGATAACGACGCAGCTTCAACTGCTTGCCAGCAACACGGGTGTCCTTCAGCTTGCCGAGCAGACGGTCAAGACCCTCTTCCGGCAGCTCGACCAGACTGAAGCTTTCACGCACCTGGATACGACCGATGGCTTCACGCGCCAGGCCGCCTTCGTTAAGGATGGCACCCAGCAGGTTCTTGGCGGCGATACCGTCACGCAGACCCAACGCGGTACGGCAACGGGCACGGCCTTCAGCCAATGGCATCGGCGCACGACGCTCACGCGGCTCGCCACGTTCGCTGCGCTCGGAACGCTCACCGCTGCGCTCAGGACGATCACCACGCGGTGCGCCATTCGGCACCAGCGGCTGCTCGCGCTCCACTTCAGCCAGGGTCAGCGCCTGGCCATTGGTGGCCTTGCGCAGCAGGGCAGCAGCCAGGGCACGCGGCGTGCAACCGATGTCGGCAGTCAGACGATCAAGCAGATCACCATGGCTGGCTTCAGCATCAGCCACCAACGGCGCCAGGCTGTTGGTCAGTTTCTTGATGCGTGCAGTCAGTACGGCAGCGGCGTCCGGCAGACGTACTTCAGCAACTTTCTGCCCAGTTACACGCTCGATTACCTGCAGCATGCGACGCTCACGCGGCGTTACCAGCAGCAGTGCGCGACCGGTACGGCCGGCACGGCCGGTACGGCCGATACGGTGCACGTAGGATTCCGGGTCATACGGCATGTCCACGTTCATTACGTGGGTGATGCGCGGCACGTCCAGACCACGAGCTGCCACGTCGGTCGCAACCACGATGTCCAGACGGCCATCTTTCAGCGACTCGATAACGCGCTCACGCTGGTTCTGGGCGATGTCACCGTTCAGTGCAGCTGCCTTATAGCCTTTGGCTTCCAGCGCCGAAGCGAGGTCCAGGGTGGCTTGCTTGGTACGCACAAATGCGATCAGGGCGTCGAACTCTTCCACTTCCAGCAAACGCAGAACCGCGGAAACCTTCTGGTCAGCGTGAACCATCAGGTGAGCCTGCTCGATAGCAGTCACTGTCTGGGTCTTGGTTTCAACTTTTACGTGCTTCGGGTTGCGCAGGTGCTTTTCAGCAATGGCGCGAATCGAGTGCGGCAAGGTGGCCGAGAACAGTACAGTCTGACGCTCAGCCGGGATGCCCTTGAAGATCACTTCGAGGTCGTCCATAAAGCCCAGCTTGAGCATTTCGTCCGCTTCGTCGAGGACCAGGTGGCGCACGGTCGACAGGACTTTCTCGTCGCGGCGCATGTGATCAACCAGACGACCCGGGGTGGCGACAATGATCTGTGCGCCGTTACGGATAGCTTTCAGCTGCGGGCCCATTGGGGCGCCACCGTAGACAGCAATCACATTTACGCCGGGCATTTGCTTGGCGTAGGTTTCAAAGGCGCTGGCAACCTGCAGGGCCAACTCGCGAGTTGGCGCCAGGATCAGGGCTTGCGGCTCACGCTTGGCCGGATCGATACGACTCAGGATTGGCAGAGCGAAGGCGGCGGTTTTACCGGTACCCGTCTGGGCCTGGCCGATCATATCTTCGCCAGCCAGGATCACCGGAATCGACATAGCCTGAATCGCCGACGGCTCTTCATAGCCAGTCGCGATGACGGCAGCAAGAATATTGGGGTGAAGTTCGAGTGCGGCGAAGCCGCCGATTACTTGGGTCATGGGTCTGCCTCTAGTGCATCCGCAAAGACCCATGTTCCAAAGCGGCACATGCCGTGTAAGACCCGAAGGTAACCCTGGCAGCTTTGTCGGCGAGTATTTGCGAAAACGTATTGATGAAAGAGTCGTCAGGTGGAGCCCGCTGAGCGGACAAACAGCCGAAGGGTTGGCTTCGGAAAAGTTGCACCATCTGAACGCAGCCAGGTTTTGGCCGGCGCGCACTATACCTGAAACCTTGACCTATAGGTGGGTTTTTACAAAATGCCACATCGCCAACCGCCAGACGGCGTATTTTGCCAAGCACCTGAGCTCTGCCGCGAAATCATTTGCACAACTCACTGGCCGCCAGCTATACCGGTCACACGCCTTTTACCTAGCAAGGATTACCGCCATGTCGCAAAGCTCCAGTGGCCGTGTCAGTCGTGAACAACGTGGCCATATTCTGCTGCTCGGCCTGGACCGCGCCAGCAAACGTAACGCCTTCGATCTGGACCTGCTCAACGACCTGACCGTGGCCTACGGCGAATTCGAACGCAACACCGACGCCCGCGTGGCGATCGTGTTTGCCCATGGCGAGCACTTCACCGCGGGCCTCGATCTAGCCAATATCGCCCCAACCCTGGCCGCTGGCTGGCAACCACCTGCTGGCGCCTGCGACCCCTGGGGCGTATTCGGCGGCCCACGGGTAAGCAAGCCGATAATCGTCGCCGCCCAAGGCTACTGCCTGACCATCGGCATCGAACTGATGCTGGCCGCGGACATCAACCTCTGCGCCAGCAACACCCGCTTTGCGCAAATGGAAGTGCAGCGCGGCATCTTCCCGTTCGGCGGCGCCACCCTGCGCATGCATCAGAGTGCCGGCTGGGGCAATGCCATGCGCTGGCTGCTGACGGGGGATGAGTTCGACGCCCATGAAGCCTATCGCCTTGGCCTGGTACAAGAAGTCATGGCCAGCGAAGACTTACTGCCACGAGCCCTGGCTATTGCTGAACGCATCGCCGCACAGGCGCCGCTAGGCGTACAGGCCACCCTAGCGTCGGCACGCCAGGCCGTACAGGAAGGTGTCGACGCTGCCAGCGCCAGCCTGCCGGCCACTATGCGCCGCCTGATGAGCAGCAACGACGCCCAGGAAGGCGTGCGCGCCATGCTCGAACGCCGCCCCGGCGACTTCAAAGGCGATTAAGAAGCTGGGCGTACCGCCTTGATCAACGGCAGCAGCGAGTATCCCATCAAGGGTGCGAGCTGCTCGTCGCGGGCTTTCAAGTCGAGCAAGTCCAGCTCCTGCTCCAGATCAGCCGGGATGATCAGGATCACGTTGCCCTCCTTCACCGGTATTTCCCAATAGTGTCGGTGAAACAGCCCGCGTAACAGCGCAGCCCCCAGCGGCTTGCCGTCGTTGGCCGCCCACTGATTGATGATCAGCCAGCCACCCGGATTCAGGCGCTGCTGGCAATTCTCCAGAAATTTCCAGGCCAGATGACCGGCGGCCGGCCCGGTATCGGTATACAGGTCGAGGAAAATCAGGTCAGTGCTCTCGGCACTGTCGAGCAAATCCAGGGCGTCACCGATACGGATGGTCAGCCGTGGATCGTCCTCCAGCCCCAAGTATTCCATGGCCAGGCGCGGCACATCCGGGCGCAGCTCAATGACCTCGACGTCTTCCAGAGGCAGAAATTTCAGGCACGCCTGGGTCAAGTTGCCGGCGCCCAAACCTAGAAAAAGTGCAGTTTCCGGGCGCTCATGACAGAGCGCACCGAGCAGCATGGCACGGGTGTAGTCGTACTCCAGCCAACTGGGGTCGCCGGTAAACACGCAGCTTTGCTCGATCGAGTCGCCGAATTCGAGAAAGCGGTAGCCGCCCATCTCGACCACGCGAATCACCCCGAAGGCATCCGTCACCTCGGCAATCGGCACCAGTTCGCTGACTTCCTCTTTTTGCATGACCCGCCCCTGCTGGATAAGGGCGCAATTGTCCCGGAACAACGCGGCCGGGGTCACGCGTTAAATCATCGGCCCGCGACCAGAGGGCGGGCGCGACAACCCACAGTGACATCCACGCCCAGTCTGCACGGCAAAACGGCGCCCTTTGCCATTGTTTGCCGATTCAGCCATGCCGACACTCGACCACTCCACTTAATCCTTTACCAGTCCCATGGAGCAACACATGCAGGTCACCCTGATTACCGGCGCCGCCAGCGGCCTCGGCTGGCAATTAGCCCGCGCCTGCCATGCCCGCGGTGACGCCTTACTGCTGACCGATATCAACGCAGCAGCCCTGACTGCCCGCGCAGAGGCGCTGGGCCATGCTCGCGTACTGGCGATCCCCGGTGACATCAGCGATCCCGCCCTGCACGCCCGCCTCATAGTGGGCTGTCAGGAGCGTTTCGGCCGCCTGGACCTGCTGATAAACAACGCCGGAATCACCCATCGCTCGCCCACCACCCAGACCGACATCCGAGTGTTTCGCCAGGTGATGGCCGTCGACTATCACGCACCACTGGAGTTGACCCTGGCTGCCCTGCCCCTGCTGCGGCAAAGTCGCGGGCAAATAGTCGCGATTGGCTCGATGGCGGGCTGGATGCCGGTGCTCGGCCGCGCCGGTTATTGCGCAGCCAAAAGTGCCCTGAGTCAGTTTTTTGAAGTACTGCGCGGCGAAATTGCCCGCGATGGCATCCACCTATTGATGGTCTACCCAAGCTTCCTCGACACCCCAATCGAGCAGCACGCCCTCGGTGGCGACGGCCAGCCTGCTCGCCATGGCCGCTCAACCGTCGGCCGCATACGCAGCGCCGACTGGATGGCTAAGGTCATCGTGCAGGCCCTGGCGCATCGCCAAGAGCGCCTCTTTCCGGACCGCGGCAGCTGGCTGGCCAGCCTGCTCTGGCGTATCGCTCCGGCGCTGTACTACCGGCAAATGAGCCGTCGCTTTGCCGCTGAACTGGGTTAACGCGCCAACACCGGTCGGCTGACGTTGCGGCCAATAGTCGCAACAACAGCTAAATGCAGCACTTATGCGGCGATACAGAAGCTCTATCAGAGCTATCGGCTTGAAGGACCATAGTGATCGGTTACCATGCCCGCCTGGTCAATCTGAAAAAGCCGAGAGCACTGATGTCGCAAGCCTGGAGCCCCGAAAGCTGGAAAGCCAAACCGATCCAGCAACAACCCCTTTACCCGGATGCCGCCCACCTGCTGGCCGTTGAGCAAAAGCTCGCCAGCTATCCGCCGTTGGTATTTGCCGGAGAAGCCCGCGAACTGCGCCGCCAGTTTGCCGAGGTCACCCAGGGCCGCGCGTTTTTGCTGCAGGGCGGCGACTGCGCCGAAAGCTTTGCCGAGTTCTCCACCCTGAAGATTCGCGACACCTTCAAGGTGCTGCTGCAGATGGCCATCGTTATGACCTTCGCCGCCGGCTGCCCAGTGGTCAAAGTCGGGCGCATGGCCGGCCAGTTCGCCAAGCCACGCTCGGCCAATGACG
>NKIE01000887.1 GCA_002256055.1 Pseudomonas sp. PGPPP3
CGCGCTGGGCGGCGGCACAGATGCAGCCCGTCCGGATGGCGCCTATGTCACGCCAACCCTCTTTACCAATGTCACACCGGGCATGACTGTTGGTCGTGATGAGATTTTCGGGCCAGTTGCAGCGCTCTTCAAATTCCATAGCGAGGCAGAGGCCATCGCGCTTGCCAATGACTCGAGCTACGGCCTTGCCGCCAGCGGCTGGACCTCAGACGTGAAGCGCGCCCACCGTATGGTGAAGGCGCTGGAAGCCGGTGTGATTTGGGTCAATTGCTTTGGGGATGGCGATATGACCCAACCCTTTGGCGGGTATAAGCAGTCTGGCAACACGCGCGACAAATCGATGGAATGTCTCGCGGGCTATATGCAGTCAAAGTCGGCTTGGTTCAGCCTCGACTAAATTGCCCGACGCCGCGACGTTGTTCGCGACCCAGTCCATAAAGGTGCGGATCCGCAGATTTTCGCGCATCTCATTACGGCAGATCAATCCCCATTATCCCGGGCACACAGCCTTGTGATCAATGGGTCGAACCAACCGGCCTGAGGCGAGGTCCTGATCCACAAAGGGCCC
>NKIE01000080.1 GCA_002256055.1 Pseudomonas sp. PGPPP3
TGATCGCCTACAAGATCCTCGACTCGATCCGCCTGCTGACCCGCGCCATGGACATGCTGCGTGAGCACTGCATCGACGGCATCAGCGCCAACGAAGCCCACTGCCGCCAACTGGTGGAGCAATCCATCGGCCTGGTCACCGCGCTGAACCCTTACATCGGCTACGAGAACGCCACCCGCATCGCCAAGATCGCCCTCGACACCGGGCGCGGCGTGCTGGAGCTGGTGCGCGAAGAGAAGCTGCTGGACGACGCCACCCTGGCCGACATCCTGCGCCCTGAGAACATGATCGCGCCGCGTCTGGTGCCGCTCAAAGCCTGATTCAACCGACTCATCAGGAGGGGCGCCTGCCCCTCATCCTTCAAGGATGGCTTCGGCCATCCTTTTTTTTGCCCGGCATCTGCGCCTGAGCAGGCCGTTGAACATGTCGCCGACAGATCAACACAGGCTGTTAGCCGCCGAGCTGACGAATCCACTCCTCATAACCTGCCGCCGCGACCTGAGCAGCCTTGGCGCCATGTGCAGACGAGGCCCAACCCAGTTCTCGTGCCTCGCTGGGGCTGTAGCCAAAATGCTGGCGAAAGGCCCGGCTAAAGTGCGCCTCATCGGCAAAGCCCCACTGATAGGCGATCACGCCAATGTGGCGCTGCTCGCCAGACTGACAGAGCTGACCATGGATGCGCTCAAGGCGCCGCTGGCGAATGTAAGCGGCGACACCGCCGAGAGGCTCGAACAAGCGGTAGAGGCGCGAACGCGATAAACCAAGCTGCCGACACAACCATTGCGGCGACAGCGCGGGATCAGCCAAGGCCTGCTCAATGGCACTCTTAATTCGGTTTAGTTGGCTGGCCTCAATGGGCTGACGCGCCTGCTCGATCGTGTCCAAGCAAGGGTTTAGGCAGGCATTGAGCAGATCCACGGTTGCCCGCGCGACGTCGCCAGCCTCATCGCGATGAAGCTGCGGCAAGCGCCGTTCGAGGGCATGCAGATAATCACCGAACAGACCACCCAGAGCGCCGCGCAAAATTCGCCCATGGGCATCGAGCAGTGGTCGGCGGCTTTCTAGTCGCTCGCGCGGCACCACCAGATTAATGATCGTGGCTTGACTGGCCAGGGTGTCGAAACTGCACGAGAGGTCCGTCAGAAACAATTCCCCCGACCCAACGCAAAAAGGCTGGCCAGCGAAATCACCGCGCTGCCCGCCAGTGCGGTAGACCTGCAACAGCACATGGTCGAGTTGATCGCCATGAATTCGCCGCGCGCTCCGGCACAAACGTTGCGCGTCGAGCACCGCCGCGCCGAACACCAGATCACCCAGGTGATAGGCCTCGACTTCGGCATGAAATCCCGCAGGAGCCTCGCTGGCGGGTAACGGCTGCGCCTCGAACATCACCCCGATGCTCTGCCGCCACGCTTCAAAACCATCCGATCCGGACAGCTCGCGCGTGCTGAAGCGACTGACCGGCAGCTTCTCTGAGTCCAATGCCAAACCTCCATCCCTGGGACGCGGCAAAGTTTTGTGCATTCGGGACAAACCGTCAAGAAACCGGGACAACCGTCCAATTACACCCAGCAAGCGTCAACATAAAGTCACCTCCTGAACATTTCGCAAGCACATCACAGGAGGCGTCATGTCCACACCAGCATTCGACCAGCGCTCGGAGCGGCAGTCATGAGCAGCGCCGCCTGGATGGCCTACCTTGCCGCGATCAGCGCACTAATCATCTCGCCCGGCCCCTCGGCGCTGTTGGTGGTGCGCACGGCCAGCAGCCTCGGCTTAGTTGCGGCCGTACGGGCCATCCTCGGCGGCAGCCTGTCGGCGTTGATCCTTATCTGTGTGTCGCTGGCCGGGCTGGCGCGCCTGGCTGGCGACGATCTGCTTGGCCTGCTGCGCCTCTGCGGCGGCCTGTATCTGCTCTATGCCGGCATCAGCCAATGGCGCCAAGCTTCGCCCCTTCAGACGCAGAGCGCCGCCGCACCCAGCCAGCGGATCTTCCTGTCGGCGTTTTTAGTCGGGATGAGCAACCCCAAGGACATTCTGTTTTTTTCCTCCTTTCTCAGCCTGCTGGTCCCCCAGAACGGTAGCCTGCTTCTCCACGGCCAAGTCGTACTGGTTTGGGTGCTGGTCGATTTGCTGATCATGCTTGGCTATGCCTGGTTTGCCCAACACCAGCGACTCCTCGACGGCCGCCAGCTCTCCAGATGCTGCGCGGTGCTGCTCAGCACCTTCGGTTGTGCCGCGTTATTGCTGGAAACGCAGCCGCTCTACGCCCAACTCAGCGCGCTCTGATACCCGGCGCGCAGCCCACTGCCGCCTAACACCAAGCCTTGCACAACGCCTGCACGGCCTCGGCAATCTGCGCCTCGGGTACGGCAGCAAAACCCAGCACCAGCCCGGCACGCTGATCCGCAGGCACGTCGCTGTCAGCCAACCAATAACCGCTCAAGGGCGTGACCTCCACGCCGACCGCAACGGCCGCCGCCACCAATTCGGCCTCGCGCTGCAGGCTGTCGACCCGCACACACAGGTGCAGGCCAGCCTCCACCGCGGGCAACGCGGCGCAGCCAGGAATAGCCGCCGGCCAAGCGCGCAGCAAGGCATCGCGGCGACTACGGGCAGCGGCCCGCATACGGCGGATATGCCGCTGGAAATGCCCGCCGGAGATAAACTCGGCCATCACTACCTGGGTGCCGATTTCCGAGTTGCGCATGTCCAGGGCGCGGCGCTGAGCAAAGACCGGGGCCAGCGCCGGCGGCAGCACCAGATAGCCCAGGCGCAGGGCCGGAAAAGCGATCTTGCAGAAGGTGCCGACATAGATCACTCGTCCCTGACGATCCAACGCGGCCAAAGGCGCTAGCGGCGTGCCGCTGTAGCGGTATTCGCCATCGTAATCGTCCTCGATGATCCAGCCGTCCTGGCGCTCGGCCCACTCCAACAACGCCAGGCGCCGCGCCAGCGATAAGGTCACCCCGGTCGGGTACTGGTGCGAGGGCGTGACATAGGCCAGCCGGCAATCCTGCACCTGCTCCAGCGCGGCTACATCCAGGCCGTCGCGATCCACCGCCACGCCGCACAGCTGCGCACCCGCGGCGGCAAAGGCATGACCGGCGGCGCGATAACCGGGGTTCTCGATGGCCACCCGGTCGCCAGGGTCGACCAGCAACTGCGCGCACAAACTGATCGCCTGCTGCGCACCGCAGGTGATAACGATCTGCTCTGGATCGCAGTGCAGCCCACGGCTGTTACGCAGATACGCCGCCACCAACTCCCGCAACTGCGCATCACCAGCTGGATCGCCATAACCCAATCGCGCAGGCCCCGGCTTGCGCCAGAAGCGTGCCTGCAGGCGCGCCCAGGTTTCGAACGGAAACAGATCGAAGGCCGGCACGCCGACCCGAAACGCCCGCGGCGCGCCACTCGGCGGCACCCGCAGTTGCTGCGCCTGCACCCGTAGCAAGGCCGCACTCGGCGCCGGACTCGTAACGGCACGGGGGGCCGGCTCGCTATGCAGTGCCAACGGCGCCACATAGGTACCGTCGCCCACCCGCGCCCGCACATAACCCTCGGCATACAACTGATCGACCGCGCGCCCCACGGTATTGCGCGACACGCCGAGCAGCTCCGCCAGCTCCCGGCCCGCCGGCAAGCGCGTACCGCTGCGCAGGCGGCCATCCAGAATGCGCTCGCGCAGGGCCTGATACAGCTGACGCGCCAGGCCGCGGCGCGGGTCGAGCTGGATGCCGGCAAGGTCGAAAGGCAGTGGTGCGGGAAAGGTCATGGCAAGGCCTCCTGAGAACCTGTTCAAAGTCTCGCGAGCTAGAGCCAGACAAGGCAAAAATGACCGAGGGAGCGGAGTTTACGGGCTGTAAATGAGCATCCCGAGGTCATTTTTAACGCCGTATGGCCGACGCGCAGCAGACATTGAGCAGGTTCTGAAAATTGGCTCTATCAAACTCGACATAAATGGCTCTTACAACAGGCCAATTGCTTGCCTAGGATGATGCCATCACCACCGGAGTTCGCCCATGTATATCCCCGCTCACTTCCGCCAGGATGACCTCGCCCAACTGCACGCGCAGATGCGCCAAGCCCCACTGGCCACGCTGGTCAGCCACAGCAGCGCGGGTTTGCAGGCCAGTCATTTACCGCTGTTGTTAGTGGCCGAGGAAGGCGAGTACGGCACCCTGTATGGCCACTTCGCCCGCGCCAACCCGCAGTGGCAGGTGTTTGCCGAACAGCCCGAGGCGCTGGCGATTTTCAGCGGCGCCGACGCCTACGTCAGCCCGAGCGGCTATCCGTCCAAGGCCGAGCATGGCAAGGCGGTACCGACCTGGAACTACATCAGCGTGCACGCCCATGGTCAGCTGGAGGTATTTGATGACCCCGAGCGTCTGCGCCAGTTACTGGCGCACATGACCGCCGTCCACGAAGGCAACCAGCCTAAACCATGGGCCATGGACGATGCGCCGCGTGACTATATCGACAGCATGCTGCGCGCCATCGTCGGCTTTGCCCTGCCGATCCAGCGCCTGCAGGGCCAATGGAAGCTCAGCCAGAACCGCAACGCCGCCGACCACGCCGGAGTGCAGCAAGCCCTGAGCGCCAGCCCACAGGCCAAAGATCAGGCCTTGGCCGCGCAGATGCTCATCGCCCGCCCAGCCACTCGCCAAGCCTAAGGGGCGCCCATGTCCAACCTGCAGATTCGCCCCATCACCGCCGTCGATCACGCCGCCTGGCTGCCGCTGTGGCAGGGCTACCAGCGCTTCTATAACGCCGAGATTGCCGCCGAGGTCAGCGCCGTTACCTGGCAGCGTTTTCTCGACCCCAGCGAACCGATGCACGCCGCGCTGGCCTGGCAAGACGGCGTGGCGGTCGGGCTGGTGCACTGGATCTTCCATCGCTCGTGCTGGACGGTCAGCGACTACTGCTACCTGCAGGACCTGTACGTGGCCGAAACCGTGCGCGGTGGCGGCGTCGGCCGCGCGCTGATCGAACAGGTGTACGCAGCCGCCCAGGCCGCCGGCGCCAACCGCGTGCACTGGCTGACCCAAGAGGACAACGCCCAGGCGCGCCAGCTGTATGACCGCATCGCCAGCCGCTCGGGGTTTATCCAATACCGCCAGTTGTTCAGCTAAGTAGGTGTCCACCATGCTGGAGCACTGGCAAGCAGCCCAGCCCCCGGATGCCGCCGTATTGCACGGCAGCCGGGTGCGTCTGGAACGACTCGACCCGGCGCGCCACGGCGACGACCTCTGGCAGGCGCTGCAAGGCGCGGATGCCGACCCGCACATGTGGACCTATATGGGCTACGGGCCATTTGCCAGTCACGCTGCTTTCACACAGTGGCTGAACAGCCTCGGCAATCTTGGCGACACCGTGTTTTACACGGTCATCGCCAACAGCAGCGGCCAGGCCCTCGGCCTGCTCAGTTACCTGAATATCTGCCCGGCCCACGGCAGCATCGAGATCGGCCACGTCTGTTTTGGCCATGCCATGCAGCGCAGCACCCTGGCCAGTGAAACGGTCTACCTGCTGGCCCGCTACGCCTTCGAACTCGGCAACCGCCGCCTGGAATGGAAATGCGACAACGCCAACCTACGCTCCAAGCGCGCGGCCGAACGCTTCGGTTTCAGCTACGAGGGGCTGTTTCGCCAGCATCTACTGGTCAAGGGCCACAACCGCGACACCGCCTGGTTCTCCCTGTTGGACCATGAATGGCCGGCCCAGCAACGGGCCTTCGAGCGCTGGCTGGCGGCGGACAATTTCACCGAACAAGGCCAGCAGCGCCAGCGCCTGCAAGACCTGCGCGAACACGGCTAATGACCCGGTTACTGCTGTTAAAAGCCTCGCGGTTAAAACCGCTCCCACAAATCTCGCAGGCGCCTCGGTTCCCCGGTCCCGTCAGAAGGCCGAGTGGAGGCGCTGTGTAGAGGGGCGTTTGGCAGGGATGCCAAACGAGGAACGATGGGCCAGGGATGGCCCACCGTGACGCCCCTCGGAACAGCGCCGTAGCGAGGGAAGTTTCGCGCAGCGAAACCCGGATGCCGGGTGCGCTTTCTCTTTGGTTACTTTCTCTTTCGCGCAAGCAAAGAGAAAGTGACTCGGCGTAAAGCCGAAACCGGTAGTGGCAAGCGCACAACACATAACGGATAGCGCGCCTCAAAAATGGCCACATTTATCCCCTACTGGCCACTCCTATCGTTCCCCACTCGCTGCCGACCAGCCAACAATGCCGGCAGTCCCCACGGTGCGAGAACAACAAGATGCTCACCTTTTACAGCGACGACCACCGCCTGCACCACGCCCAGGGCGAAATGGTTGGCGGTGAATTCCAACCCTGTTTCGAGATGCCGGCACGCGCCGACCACGTACTGGCCCGCGTGCAACAGCAACAGCTCGGTGAAGTGCGCGCACCACTGGATTTCGGCATGGCGCCGATTGCGCGCATCCACACGGGTGATTATCTGCACTTTCTGCAAAACGCCTGGGCCGGCTGGGCCGCTCAGGGCAACACGGCCGACTTTCTCCCTGGCGTATTCCCGGCCCGGCATCTGCGCGCCAAACGCCCGGATGACCTTTACGGTCAGTACGGTTTCCATAGCTTCGACTGCTTCGCGCCAATCACCGCCGGCACTTGGCAGGCGGTGTATACCTCGGCCCAGGTCGCCCTCAGCGCCCAACAGCAGCTTGCACAGGGTATGCACACGGCCTTTGCCCTCTGCCGCCCGCCGGGCCACCACGCCAGCGCCGACGTGATGGGCGGCTACTGCTACCTGAACAACGCAGCGATCACCGCCCAGGCCTTTCTCGACCAGGGCGCCAAGCGCGTGGCCATCCTCGACGTCGATTACCACCACGGCAACGGCACCCAGTCGATCTTCTATGGCCGCGACGATGTGCTGGTGGCCAATATCCACGGCAGCCCGAGCTTCGAGTACCCGCACTTTCTCGGTTATGCCGACGAAACCGGCGAAGGTGTCGGCACCGGTTTCAACCTCAACTTGCCACTGCTCGCCGGCAGTGCCTGGGACGCCTGGGGCGCGGCGCTGGAAACCGCCTGCCAGCGCATCGCTGCTTACGGGGCCGAGGTGATCGTGGTATCGCTCGGCGTCGACACCTACATGAACGACCCGATCTCGCAGTTCAAGCTCGACAGCCCGGACTACCTGCGCATGGGCCAACGCATCGCCGCCCTCGGCAAACCGACCTTGTTCGTCATGGAAGGTGGTTACGCGGTGGCAGAAATCGGCATCAACGCCGTCAACGTACTCGAAGGCTTCCAGGGCGCCTGAGCGCGCCCCTAGATCATCAGGAGAACAACATGAACAAACTCCAGCACATCCTCGGCGCCGCCCTCTGCGGCAGCGCCCTGCTCGGTTCCATGGCTCAGGCCGCAGAGCGCGAGCTAAAGGTCTACAACTGGGCCGATTACATCCTGCCGTCAGTGCCGAAAACCTTTGCCGAAAAAACCGGGATCAAACTGACCTGGGACATCTTCGACACCAACGAGTCCCTGGAGGCCAAGCTGCTCACCGGCAACTCCGGCTACGACCTGGTGGTGCCGACCAACACCTTCCTCGAAAACGAGATCAAGGCCGGCGTGTTCCAGCCTCTGGACAAGAGCAAGCTGCCCAACTGGCAGCACCTCAACCCGGAGCTGCTGCAATTGATGAGCGCCAACGACCCCGGCAACCAGTACGCCGTGCCCTACATGTACGGCACCGTGCTGATCGGCTTCAACCCGGCCAAGGTTAAGGCCGTGCTCGGTGAGAATGCCCCGGTCGACAGCTGGGACCTGATCTTCAAGGAAGAGAACATCAGCAAGCTCCAGCAATGCGGCGTGGCCATGCTCGACTCACCCGGCGAGATTCTGCCGATCGCCCTGCACTACCTGGGCCTCGATCCGAACAGCCGCAACCCGCAGGACTATGAAAAAGCCGGTGCCTTGCTGCAGAAGATCAAACCACACGTCGCCTACTTCAACTCGGCCAAGTACATGACCGATATCGCCAACGGCGACATCTGCGTGGCCATCGGCTACTCGGGCAGCTTCTTCCAGTTCGCCAACCGCGCCAAGGAAGCCGGCAACGGCGTGGTGGTCGACTGGCGCCTGCCGAAGCGAGGCGCACCGCTGTGGTTCGACTCCTTTGCCATCCCCAAGAGCGCCAAGAACGTCGCCGAGGCCCATGAGTTCCTCAACAACCTGCTAGACCCCAAGGTGATCGCGCCGATCAGCGACTTCCTCGGCTACCCGAACCCGAACAAAGACGGCATGCCGCTGGTGCAGAGCGAGATTCGCGACAACCCCAACCTGACGCCGACCGCCGAGGCGCAAAAGAACCTCTACGTGCTGCAACCGCTGCCGCAGAAGATCGAGCGCATCCGCACCCGCGTGTGGAGCAACGTCAAAACGGGTAACTAAGCCGAGCAACAAACTGCCCACCTAGGCCGGTTCAACGCTGCAACGCAGCGCTGAACCGGCACACTTAAAGCCTTCAAGAAACTGTCAACTCGCTGTCATACCCACTCGCCATAGTCGCCCGCTTTGAATGCCGACTGGTGCCGTATGACTCTGCAAGACTCGCTGTTGCGTCCCCTGCCTCTGGTTCTCGCCCTGCAACTGGCACTCGCCTCAAACGCCTGGGCGGCCAGCTTTGCCGTACCTGCCAATGGCAGCGACAGCGGCGCGAAAACCCTCACCAGCGGTGATACCGGCAGCATCGCCAGCGGCGCCAGCCTGACCGGTAACAGCAGCACGCCGAACATCAACGTCACCGGCACCAGCGGCACCGTGACCATCAACAACGACGGCAGCCTGAGCAACAGCAGCAGCGGCCGGAGCAGGGGCGGTCTGGGCGGCGGCGGGCATGGCGATGGCGGCGACAGCAAGACCAAGTGCGGCAAGCGGAGCAAACTTCATGGAGCAGGTTCCCTTTCGATAACGCGCTCGATTGGCGCGCCGGAATCGCCCTCTAGCCGATTTGCATGGCCGTGCAATGAATGGCGCAATGAACCGTTGGGCAACGACTGATGGAGGAATTCGCCGCCCTTCTCGATGCGCTGGTCTATACCACCAGCCGCAACCGCAAGCTGGCGCTGATCGCCGCTTACCTACGCGAGGCGCCCGACCCGGACCGCGGATGGGCGCTCGCCGCGTTGACCGACGGGCTGGATTTCCCCGCGGTGAAGTCCAACACCGTCCGCAGCCTGATGATGGAGCGGGTCGATCCGGTGCTGTGGGCGCTCTCCCGCGATTTCGTCGGCGACACGGCCGAGACCGCGAGCCTGCTGTGGCCCGAGCCCGAAGGCGCCGCC
>NKIE01000888.1 GCA_002256055.1 Pseudomonas sp. PGPPP3
TGCGCGTGGGAGATGTTGCACTGCCCGGAAAATGCCACGCACAGCGCGCCGTGGATAAAGAACTCGATGGCCGAGTCGACGTTGCTGCTGATCGTACGAATTTCTTCCAGGTTCAGCTCGCGGGCCAGCACCAACTGGGAGAAGCCTGCCTGAGACAGGAACCTGGCTTTTTCCAGGGTGCGGATATCGGTCTGGGTGCTGGCGTGCAGCTCAATCGGCGGGATATCCAGTTCGAGGATGCCCATGTCCTGCACGATCAGCGCATCAACGCCGGCGTCGTAGAGTTGGTGAATCAACTGACGCGCCGGCTCCACCTCGTCGTCATGCAGGATGGTGTTGATAGTGACAAACACCTTGGCGTGGAACAGGTGGGCAAACTCCACCAGGCCGGCAATGTCCGCCACGCTGTTGCTGGCGTTATGCCGCGCGCCGAAGCTCGGCCCACCGATATACACGGCATCGGCGCCATGCAGGATGGCTTCCTTGGCGATAGCGGCATCACGGGCCGGGCTGAGCAGTTCGAGGTGGTGCTTGGGCAGGGACATGATGATCAGCTTCAACCGTG
>NKIE01000889.1 GCA_002256055.1 Pseudomonas sp. PGPPP3
TCTAGAACAACGGGCCCGGGAGATCCCCACCGAGATTCTGTTCAAGGCACACACCCTCGGCGCCAGCACCTGGACCCTGATCCTGCGTGTGGTGCTGCCGCAATTGCTGCCGCGTCTACTGATCGCCTTGCGTCTGGTGCTCGGCTCAGCCTGGCTGTTTCTGATTGCCGCCGAAGCCATCGCCAGCACCGACGGCCTCGGCTACCGCATCTTCCTGGTGCGCCGCTATATGGCCATGGACGTGATCCTGCCCTACGTCATCTGGATCACCCTGCTCGCCTGGCTGATGGACCTCGGCCTGCGCCGAGTGACTCAGCTGTGTTTCCCCTGGTTTGCGGGGAGCAAGGTATGAAGCCATTTATCGAAGTCAAAAATGTCTGGCAGGAATACGGCGATCAGATCGTTCTCGAACGCTTGAATCTAACGGTCAACGAAGGCGAGTTCTGCACCTTGGTCGGTGCTTCCGGCTGCGGCAAGTCGACCTTTCTGCGCCTGCTGCTGGGTCAGGAGCGACCGAGCAAAGGTGAAATCCTGTTGGCCGGCCAACCGCTGCCGGGCGAGCC
>NKIE01000890.1 GCA_002256055.1 Pseudomonas sp. PGPPP3
CAGCGGCGCTCTTTTGAGCGGCAATTGGAGAGCGATCCGCTGTGGTTGGCGCACCAATTGAGTGATTTGCAGTTGGCCGATGGCGCCATCGTGGTTGTCGATACCCCGCCTGGTCCTTCGCTCTATCTGCAGCAAGCTTTGGCTGTGGCGAATGTCGCCTTAGTGGTCAGTTTGTCCGATGCGGCCTCGTACACCGCACTGCCGCTGATTGACGGTTTGATCAAAACCTATACCGCGGAGCGCGAAGACTTTACCGGCGCGGCCTATCTGATCAATCAACTCGACAGTTCTCGACAGTTGAGTAAGGACATTACCCAGATCATGCTCGGCCAGTTGGGTAAGCGAGTGGTTGGGGTGGTGCACCGTGATCAATCGATTACCGAGGCGCTGGCCTATAACCGCAATGTCTTGGAATACGATCCGCAGGGGCAGGGCTGTCTCGATTTGTTGACCTGTGCGCAAACCTTGTTGCAGCGGTTGAGTGCGGAGGCTCGGGTCGAGCAACCGGCATGAAGTTCAGGTCAGCAGGGAGCGACGTTCTTGCGCCGCCCTCTTGGGCGTA
>NKIE01000891.1 GCA_002256055.1 Pseudomonas sp. PGPPP3
GCTGGCCGGCCTCTTCGGCCCGCGTGGCAACCTCGCGCTGCAGGGCGCCGGCGCCGCGGTTCCAGTAGGCCATGATGCGGCCGCTGGCGTCGTATCCCGACGCACCGCTGAACTCTCTGTCGCGGCCGTCCAGTACGTTGGGTTCACAGGCACAGGCGAAAGCCAGCAGGCCAGGATTGTTGCTCAGGTGGTACTGCATGACCGCGTCGATCTGTTCGCGCTGGGGGCCTAGGCCTTTGGCGTACAGGCCGAGGATAAAGTTCTTCAGACCGAACAGGGCCGTGGCCATCTCGGCGAACTGCCCTTGCAGTTGCAGTGCTTCATGGGCCAGAAGCACCTGGGCCTGTTCCAGTTGGTTGTCATGCTCGGCCTGCTCAACATCGGTCAGGGCTTTTTCACTCTCCTGGCGGATGGTGGCGACCACGTTACCGATTTCAGCGGTGGCTTCGGCAGACTGAGTAGCCAGGCGGCGGACTTCGTCGGCGACCACGGCGAAGCCACGGCCCATTTCGCCGGCCCTGGCGGCTTCGATGGCGGCGTTGAGCGCCACGAGGTTGGTGTG
>NKIE01000081.1 GCA_002256055.1 Pseudomonas sp. PGPPP3
ACGCAGCCATGCTGGCCCTGGATGAGCGTTTGTTGGCTCAGGTGCAACTGACGCCGAATAGCCTGCGTGGCTGGATCGGCCTGGCGGGGCCGTATGACTTTCTGCCAGTGACCAATCCGGCGGTGCGGCCGGTATTTTTTTACCCCGATTCGCCGCTCGACTCTCAGCCGATCAATCATGTCAGTGCTGCTGCACCTCCGGCCTTGTTGCTGGCCTCGCGGGATGACCCCACCGTCAATCCGCAGCGTAACAGCGGCGGGCTGGCCCAGCGTTTGCGCACGGCTGGGGTGCCGGTGGTTGAGGCCTATTTCACCCGTACCGACCACGTTACCTTGGTTGCCGCGTTGGCGGCGCCATTGCGTGGTTTGGCGCCGGTTCTCGACAGCGTTGAAAGCTTTGTCAAAAGTGACGGCGGACGCGTGCAGTTAACGGCAGTGCTGAATCTGCCGCGTTAGGGCTTAGGGTGCTACCCCTTAGCCTCGGGCCATCAACATGGCCAGCAGCGGGATGATCAGCAGCAACAGCAACTCCAGGCGGATACACAGGGTCAGCCATTGGCGTTGGCGTGGGCTGACGTCGGGTACTTGCCCTGCCTGCAAGGCGTTGCGCCAGTTGAGGAAGACAAAGGTCGGCAGGGTCGACAACACGCCGACCAGCAGGAATAGGCCGACCTTGGCGTGAAACAGGCCGTTGTGCAGGTAGTAATCCAGGCCCTTGCCGTACCAGATCACCCGCGCCGCGCCGCTGAACAGCACGAGGCTGGCGCTGACGCCGTAGGCGATGTCGATAATCACCAGGCGTCGCGCGCGTGCCAGGTCCAGGGGCTGTTTGAACTGCAGATGCTCGATGCCGAGCAGGGCGAACAGCAGGAAAATCGACAGGTAATGCAGGGCTGCGATGGCCTGAGCCATGGGGGTTCCTTGAGCGAGGGGGGGACGTCAGGCGACTCTCAACCAGGCATCGGCGCGGGTCAAGCGCCAGGCAAAGGCGCCGAGGGTCAGGCTGCGCAGCAGCATAAAGGCCAGCAGCGCCAGCCACAGGCCGTGGTTGCCATACCCTTGCAGCAGCCAGGCCAGTGGCAGGCTCAGGCCCACGGCGAGGAGCATGGCGTCACGCATTTCGCGTGCGCGGGTGGCGCCGATAAACAGGCCGTCGAGCAGGTAGCTGGCCACCGACAGCAGTGGCAGCAGGGCCAGATAGGGCAGGTAGACGTACGCCGCTGCGCGCACGCTGGCGATGTCACTTTGCAGCTCGATAAACAGCCTGCCACCCAGTAACAGGGCCACGGCCAGCAGCAGGCTGAGCAGCAATGACCAGCCGCCCGCCACCACCAGGCTGCGCTTCAGCGCCACGCCGTCGCGGGCACCAATGGCGTGGCCGCAGAGCGCTTCCACGGCATTGGCCAGGCCATCCAGGGCAAAGGCGCAAAGCATCAGGCCGTTGATCAATAGGGCGTTGGCGGCCACGGTGCTGGTGCCCAGGCGCGTGCCCTGCACAGTGATCAGAAAGAACACCAGGTGCAGCGCCAGGGTGCGGATCAGGATGTCGCGGTTCAGCGCCAACAAGGGGCGCCAACTCAACCAGTGGCGCAAGGCAGGCCAGTCGATGCGCCCTGGCCACTGGCGAATGGCGCGGCGGGTCAGCAGCAGGCCGAGCAGGGTGCCGCTGCATTCGGCCAGCACTGCGGCGTAGGCGGCGCCACTGATGCCCCAGTCCAAGCCGAGAACAAACAGCACGCACAGCGCCGCATTCAATAGGTTGGTGGTGAGCATGATTAGCAGCGGCGCGCGGGCATTTTGGGTGCCCAGCAGCCAGCCGATTAGGGCGAAGTTGGCCAGCGCTGCGGGCAGCCCGAGCAGGCGCAGATAAAAGAATTCGCGGGCCAGTGAGTCGAGTTCGGCGGCAGGTTGCATCAGGCGCAGGGCCAGGTCGCTGAACGGCAAACTGAGGACGATCAGCAGCAGCGCCCAGCCCATCGCCAACAACAGGCCTTGCAGCAGGGTCTGGCGCAGCAGGGCGCCATCGCCACTGCCGCAGGCCTGGGCGCTGAAGCCGCTGGTGCCCATACGCAGAAAGCCCATCAGGCCGACCAACAAGCCATACAGGCTGCTGCCGATCACCACGGCGGCCAGGTCCTGGGCGTGGGGCAGGTGGCCGACCACGGCGCTGTCCACCAGCGCTACCATGGGCACCGAGAGGTTGCACAACATCATCGGCGCGGCCAGCGCCCAGACCCGTCGGTGGGTGGCGCGGTGCCGCCAGGCGTGAATTAGGCGATGCATCTACAGACTCCAGAATAGCGCCGCACTATACGTCGACTGTGCGGCGCCAAACATCCCGAATGCCGCTGGCACCAGTCGCCATTTTCAGCTTTTTCCGACTGCCTGGTCAGCCCCGCCTCGGCTATAGTAGCGACCCTCCGCACCTACCCTCTCCGGGAGCCCGCAATGCCGAAGAAAGGATTACTTCTGGCCCTGGTCCTGAGCTTGCTCAGCGCCTGTGATTCCTCCACCCCCGAACAGGCCGCCGCGCCTGCCCCCGCCAGCCAACAGGCGGCGCCCGTGCAGGATCTGGCTGCCTTGGGCAAGCGCTACGCCGGCCGGCCGCTTGAGGTGGTGGACGTTTCCGAAGTGCAGCTGGAGGGCGCCAGCGCCCTGGCTGTGACCTTCGGTGTGCCGCTCGATCCGGAGCAGGATTTCGCTGCCCAGTTGCACCTGGTCGACAGCAAGGACGGCAAAGTCGATGGCGCTTGGGAACTGGCCGACAACCTGATGGAGCTGCGCCTGCGCCACCTGGAACCGCAGCGCAAGCTGGTGCTGACCGTGGATGCCGGCCTGCGTGGCGTCAATGGTGCGACCCTGGCCAAGGAACATATCAGCCAGCTGGAAACCCGCGACCTGCAAGCCAGCATCGGCTTTGCCAGCCGCGGCTCGCTGCTGCCGACGCGCCTGGCCGAAGGCCTGCCGGTGATCGCCCTGAACGTCGATCAGGTCAACGTCGAGTTCTTCCGCATCAAGCCCCAGGCCTTGCCGGCATTCCTCAGTCAGTGGGGCCGCGGCACCAGCCTGGATACTTGGGAGTCGCGCGAGCTGCTGCCGATGGCTGAACTGGTGTACGGCGGGCGTTTCGACCTGAAGCCCGCGCGCAACACCCGCGAAACCCTGCTGCTGCCGATTGCCGGCCTGGAGCCGTTCAAGCAACCGGGCGTGTACCTGGCGGTGATGCGCCAGGCGGGCACCTATAACTATTCGCAGCCGGCGACTCTGTTCACCCTCAGTGATATCGGCCTGTCGGCGCACCGCTACCGCGAGCGCCTGGACGTGTTCACCCAGGCCCTGGAGGGCGGCAAGGCGCTGGAGGCGGTGCAGTTGCAACTGCTCGACAGCGAGGGACGCGTGCTCGGCGAAGGCCGCACTGACAGCGACGGACACGCCGAGCTGGCGCTGCCGGCCAAGGCCGAGGTGCTGCTGGCCCAGCAAGGCGCGCAGACCAGTCTGTTGCGCCTGAGTGGCGCGGCCCTGGACCTGGCCGAATTTGATATCGCCGGGCCCCAGGCCCATCCGCTGCAGTTCTTCGTCTTCGGCCCGCGGGATCTCTATCGCCCCGGTGAAACTGTGCTGCTTAACGCCTTGTTGCGCGATGCCGATGGCCGCGCGGTGCAGAACCAGCCGGTGAACGTCGAAGTGCGTCGCCCTGATGAACAGGTCAGTCGCAAGTTTGTTTGGCAGGCCGGCGACAATGGCCTGTACCAGTACGCTTTACCGATTGCCGGCGAAGCGCCGACCGGGCGCTGGCAGCTGGTGTTCGACCTGGGTGATGGTCAGCCGCAGTTGTATGAGTTTCTCGTCGAGGACTTCCTGCCCGAGCGTCTGGCGCTGGAGCTGAAGGGCCGTGAGGTGCCATTCAGTCCGGCCGAGAATGCTCAGTTCGAGGTCACCGGCCGCTACCTGTACGGCGCGCCGGCGGCCGGCAATCGCCTCAGCGGGCAGCTTTATGTGCGCCCGCTGCGCGAAGCGGTGGCGAGCCTGCCGGGTTATCAGTTCGGTTCGGTCAACGAAGAGGAGCTGAGCCAGGACCTGGAGCTGGACGAGACTGTGCTGGATGCCGACGGCCAGGCCAGCCTGGAGATCGAAAGCAAGTGGGCCGAGGTCAAGTCGCCACTGAAACTGATCCTCCAGGCCAGCCTGCAGGAGTCCGGTGGTCGCCCGATCACCCGGCGCATCGTCCAGCCTGTTTGGCCGGCCGAGCAGTTGCCGGGCTTGCGTCCCCTGTTTGACGGCGAAGAAATCGACAGCAATGGCCTG
The DNA here is from genome assembly GCA_002256055.1 of Pseudomonas sp. PGPPP3. Taxonomy (GTDB): domain Bacteria; phylum Pseudomonadota; class Gammaproteobacteria; order Pseudomonadales; family Pseudomonadaceae; genus Aquipseudomonas. The sequence continues at coordinate 4,305 of NKIE01000081.1, forward strand.
GCCGAGTTCGAGCTGCTGCTGGCCGATCCGCAGGGCAACAAGCTGGCCAGCGACGGGCTGAAGGTGCGCCTGATTCGCGAGCGCCGCGACTACTACTGGAACTTCTCCGAGGGCGATGGCTGGAGCTATCACTACAACGAGAAGTACCTGAACCTCAGCGAAGAGACGGTCAATGTGGCCAAGGGCGGCACCGCCAAGGTCAGCTTCCCGGTCGAGGGGGGCCCTTACCGCGTCGAGGTCGAAGACCCGCAGACCGGCTTGCTCAGCAGCCTGCGTTTCTGGGCCGGCTACAGCTGGCAGGACAACGCCGAAGGCGGCGCCGTGCGTCCCGATCAGGTCAAGCTGGCGCTGGACAAACCGGCCTATGGCAATGGCGACACTGCCACGGTCACCGTCACTCCGCCGGCCGCGGGCAGTGGCTATCTGTTGGTGGAATCCGCCGAGGGGCCGTTGTGGTGGCAAGCCATCGACGTGCCGGCGGAAGGCAAAAGCTTTGAGGTTCCGATCGCCAAAGAATGGGCACGGCATGACCTGTATGTCAGCGCCCTGGTCATCCGTCCGGGCGAGCGCAAGGCCAATGTCACGCCCAAGCGTGCAGTCGGTCTGCTGCACCTGCCGCTGGAGCGGGCGCCGCGCAAGCTGGCGCTGAGCCTCAGTGCGGCGGAGAAAATGCGTCCGAATCAGCCGCTGACGGTCAAGGTCAAGGCGCTCAACGCCGATGGTTCTGTGCCTAAAAGCGTGCAGGTGCTGGTGGCGGCGGTGGATGTCGGCATCCTCAATATCACCGAGTACGCCACCCCTGACCCGTTTGCCGCGTTCTTCGGGCGCAAGGGTTACGGTGCTGACCAGCTGGATGTTTATGGCCAGTTGATCGAAGCCGGCCAGGGCCGAGTGGCCAAGCTGGCCTTCGGTGGTGATGCGGGCCTGGAGGCGGGCGGCAAACGCCCTGACACCAGCGTGCTGATCGTTGCCCAGCAGAGCGCGCCAGTAAGCCTGAACGAGCAGGGCGAGGGCGAAATCAGCCTGGCTATCCCTGACTTCAATGGCGAGCTGCGCTTGATGGCGCAAGCCTGGAGCGACGACAGCTACGGCATGGCCGAAGGTAAAACGGTGGTGGCCGCACCGCTGATCGCCGAGCTGTCGGCGCCGCGTTTCCTTGCCGGTGGCGATGAAACCAAGCTAGCGTTGGATATCAGCAACCTCTCCGGCAAGGAGCAGCGTCTCGACGTGCAACTCAGTGCTGCCGGCCAGTTGAGCCTGGCGCAAACGGCTGGCCCGCAGGTGGTGCCCCTGCAGTTGGCGCAAGGCCAGCGCACCACCCTGCAGATCCCGGTGCGGGCGCTGGGCGGTTATGGCCAGGGCACGCTGAAGGTCACCGTTAACGGCCTCGACCTACCGGGCGAGAGCCTGCCGCCGCTGAGTCGCGAGTGGACGATTGGCGTGCGTCCGGCTTATCCGGCCACCCTGCAGAACTTCCGCGCAGTGCTTAAGGGTGATAGCTGGAGCCTGCCTGCCGGTACTCTGGAGCAGTTCGAAGTGGCCGGGCGTGAAGCCTTGCTGGCGATTTCCAGTCGGCCGCCGCTGAACCTGGCCGAGCAGATCCGCGCGCTCAAGGCCTACCCTTATGGGTGCTTGGAGCAGACCACCAGTGGTCTGTACCCGTCCCTGTATGCCGATGCCGACAGCCTCAAGCGCCTAGGGATCGAGGGCGAGCCGGCCGAACAGCGCCGCCAGTCCATTGAGCTGGGCATCGAACGCTTGCTCGGCATGCAGCGTTACAACGGTAGCTTCGGCCTGTGGGGCGCCGACAGTGACGAGGAGTACTGGCTCAGTGCCTACGTCACCGACTTCCTCCTGCGCGCCCGTGAGCAGGGTTTCGCCGTGCCGTCCGAGGCCCTGGAAAAGGCCAACCAGCGGCTGCTGCGTTACCTGCAAGAGCGCAGCATCATCGAGGACGGCTACAGCGACAACGCCGACCAGACCCGCTTTGCCGTGCAGGCCTACGCCGGTTATGTGCTTGCGCGCAGCCAGCAGGCGCCGCTGGGCGCCTTGCGTACGCTGTTCGAGCGGCGCAGTGACGCCCGTTCGGGTCTGCCGTTGGTACACCTGGCTGTGGCCTTGCAGAAAATGGGCGACCAGCCACGGGCCGACGACGCCCTGCTGGCTGGCCTGGCGATCAAGCGTGACGACCAGCAGTGGTTCCACGATTACGGCAGTGTGCTGCGCGACGATGCGCTGATCCTGGCCTTGCTCAACGAGCACAGCCTGGCTAGCAAGCAACGGGACGAGCGTCTGTTCGGTTTGGCGGATGAATTGGCCAGCCGTCCGTACCTGTCCACTCAGGAGCGCAATGCCCTGTTCCTCGCCGGTCGCGGCCTGCTGCTGGAGCCTGAGCAGACCTGGCAAGCCGAGCTGAGCCTGGCCGGCAACGTGCGGGCGCTGAGCAACAGCCAGTCCGGCATCAAGCTTGAAGGTGCGGCACTGGCCGAGCCGCTGAGCGTGCGCAGCCTGGGCGAGGGCACCTTGTTCCAGCAACTGAGCATCTCCGGCTACCCGGTCAAGGCGCCGGCCGCCGGTGGCGAGAACCTCAGCATCCGCCGCGAATACTTAGGCATGGACGGTGAGCCGCTGGACCTTAACAACCTCGCCAGCGGTGAACTGGTGCTGGTGCACCTGGCCGTGGAGGCCAAGCAGCGGGTGCCGGATGCGCTGGTGATCGACTTGCTGCCGGCGGGCCTAGAGCTGGAAAACCAGAACCTCGGGCAAAGTGCCGCGAGCCTGGAAGACGCCAGCAGCGAGGTCAAGGAATGGCAGCAAGCGATGCAGAACGCCACGCCCAAGCACCAGGAGTTCCGCGGTGACCGCTATGTCGCGGCAGTGGACGTCAATGGCTACGGCACCACCCACCTGCTGTACCTGGCCCGTGCTGTAACTCCGGGCATCTACCGGGTGCCGCCACCGCAAGTGGAATCCATGTATCGGCCGAACTGGCAGGCGGTGGGCGAAGCGCCGGCGCAGTTGATGGTGAAGGGTCAGTAAAGCGGCGGACGGATCAGCCCCTTCGTCCATTTGCGGGCGAGGGGGACGCGCCTCAGTGTCAAGAGATCAACCATGAAGCGATTTCCGGGCAAGTCGCGCCGTTTATGGCGGGTCTTGGCCATTTTTCCGTTGTGCCTGTTCGTTCTGCTCTGGTCTGCCGACCGCCTGTTTCCATTACCGTTGCCGGCGGATGATCAGGCGCGGGTGGTGGTGGCCGAGGACGGTACGCCGTTGTGGCGTTTTGCCGATGCCGAGGGGGTGTGGCGTTACCCGGTCACGCCCGAGCAGGTGGCGCCGGCGTATTTGCAGGCGCTGCTCAGCTATGAAGACCGCTGGTTTTATCAGCACCCTGGGGTCAACCCGTTAGCGTTGGGGCGGGCGGTCTGGCAGAACCTCAGCGGTGGGCGGGTGGTGTCCGGTGGTAGCACCTTGTCGATGCAGGTGGCGCGGCTGCTCGATCCTCACTCGCGCAGCCTGTCCGGCAAGCTCAAGCAGCTGTGGCGCACCCTGCAGTTGGAGTGGCACCTGTCGAAGGCGGAAATTCTCACCCTGTACCTCAATCGCGCGCCCTTCGGCGGCACCTTGCAGGGCGTTGCTGCGGCCAGTTGGGCGTATCTGGGCAAGCCGCCGAGCCAGTTGACCCATGCCGAGGCGGCGCTGTTTGCGGTGCTGCCCCAGGCACCCAGCCGCTTGCGGCCGGACCGTCACCCGCATGCGGCGCAGGCCGCTCGCGACAAGGTGCTGCGGCGTCTGACGCAGTTTCAGGTGTGGACGCCGACGCAACTGCGCGAGGCGCTGGAGGAGCCGGTGCTGCTGGCGCCGCGGCGTGAGCCGAGCCTGGCACCGTTGCTGGCGCGGCGGCTAAACACGCCGCACAGCCCAGCGCTGATCAGCACCACCCTGGACGCCGCCTTGCAGCGCCGTCTAGAAGACTTGCTGCTGGGCTGGCGCGCGCGCCTGCCGGAGCGCACCTCGGCGGCGATCCTGGTGGTCGAGCACGAGACGATGGCCGTGCGTGCCTACTTGGGCTCGGTGGACATCACCGACCCGCGGCGCTTCGGCCATGTCGACATGATCAGCGCCCAGCGCTCACCCGGCTCGACCCTCAAGCCCTTCCTGTATGGCATGGCTCTGGACGCTGGGCTGATTCATTCCGAGTCGCTGCTGCAGGATGTGCCGCGCCGTTATGGCGATTACCGGCCGGGCAATTTCGCCGCCGGGTTTAGCGGCCCGGTGGCGGCCAGTGCGGCGCTGGCCACTTCGCTCAACTTGCCGGCGGTGCAATTGCTTGAGGCTTACGGGCCGAAGCGCTTTGCCGGCGAACTGCGCAGCGCCGGCGTGCCGCTGGCCTTACCGGCGTTGGCCGAGCCGAACCTGGCGCTGATTCTTGGTGGCGCCGGTAGCCGCCTGGAGGACTTGGTGGGTGGCTACCGCGCCCTGGCCCACGGCGGCAAGAGTGCTCGCTTGCGCTTGCAGCCGCAGGACTTGCTGGTTGAGCGGCGGCTGTTGTCGCCGGGCTCGGCGTGGATCATTCGCCGCATTCTGAGCGGCCAGGCTCGCCCGGACCGCGACCCGCGCGCGCACTTGCTGCAACGCCCCAGCTTGGCCTGGAAGACCGGCACCAGCTATGGCTTTCGCGATGCTTGGGCAATAGGTGTGGGGCCGCGTTATCTGATCGGCATCTGGATCGGTCGCCCGGACGGCACCCCGGTGCCCGGCCAGTTCGGCTTGGCGTCGGCTGCACCGCTGATGTTGCAGGCGCATGACCTGTTGGTGAACCGCGCCCGCCAGCGCGGCC
>NKIE01000082.1 GCA_002256055.1 Pseudomonas sp. PGPPP3
CAGCCGGGTGGCTGCAGTGACTAAGCTATAAGGCGCCAGGGTGGCGCCAGTGCGGTTTTCGGTCAAGCTGGCTGTGCCGCCCGAGGCTTATAGATTGCATGGGCAGAGTATGCTAAAAAGGCCTGACGATTAGGGTGTAGCCCGTCGGTGACAGGGCCTTAGACGCGCTGGTATAAAGCAAAAATAACGACTCACCGAGGCGGATGGTAGGGCAAACATGGAACAGCATTCCGAGGGTTTGAGAGTAATGGTGATCGACGATTCGAAAACGATTCGTCGTACCGCTGAAACTCTGCTGAAGAAGGTCGGTTGCGACGTCATTACGGCTGTCGATGGTTTCGATGCGCTGGCCAAGATCGCAGACACGCACCCGAGTATTATTTTTGTCGACATCATGATGCCGCGACTCGACGGCTATCAAACCTGCGCCCTGATCAAGAACAACAGCGCTTTCAAGTCCACTCCGGTTATCATGTTGTCCTCCAAGGATGGCTTGTTCGACAAGGCCAAGGGGCGGATCGTTGGTTCTGACCAGTACCTCACCAAGCCCTTCAGCAAAGAAGAGTTGCTTGGCGCGATCAAGACCCATGTGCCGGATTTTGTCCCGGTGGAGCAAGCCTCCTGATGTCCGACCGCTAGGTCGGTGACGCCTATTCCAGATGGGGAACACCATGGCTCGAATTTTGATTGTTGATGACTCACCGACGGAAATGTACAAGTTGACCGCCATGCTGGAAAAGCACGGTCATCAAGTACTGAAAGCGGAAAACGGCGCCGATGGCGTGGCCCTGGCTCGCCAGGAAAAGCCCGATGCCGTGTTGATGGATATTGTCATGCCTGGCCTCAATGGCTTTCAGGCGACCCGTCAGTTGACCAAGGATGCCGACACCAGTCACATCCCGGTGATCATCGTGACGACCAAGGATCAGGAAACCGACAAGGTCTGGGGCAAGCGCCAAGGCGCCAAGGATTACCTGACCAAGCCGGTTGACGAAGCGACCTTGCTGAAAACGCTGAATGCAGTGCTTGTAGGCTGATCCAGGGTCAGCCTGTAAACCAATAATAAGAAGGCCAAGGCCCGCATGTCGGACGTACAAACCCCCTTTGAGCTTCTCTTCGATATCGACCAGCGCTGCCGGCGCCTGGCTGCCGGCTTGCCGTCGCAGCAGGAAGCTGTGCAGACCTGGAGCGGTATCGGCTTTCGCATGGGTGAACGTTTGTTCGTTGCCCCTATGGGAGAGATCGGTGAGGTCTTGCATGAGCCGCGCTACACCCTGTTGCCAGGGGTAAAGAGCTGGGTCAAGGGTGTGGCCAACGTGCGCGGTCGGCTTTTGCCGGTCATGGACCTGTGCAGCTTCTTCGGTGGTGATTTGTCGCCACAGCGCAAGAAGCGGCGTGTTCTGATTGTCGATCACCAGGAAGTTTTCGCCGGTCTGACCGTCGATGAGGTGTACGGCATGCAACATTTTCCAGTTGATGCCTTCTCGGAGCAGTTGCCACCGCTTGAGGCGAGTATCCAGCCCTTTATTCACGGCATGTTTCAGCGTGAGCAGGCATGGTTGGTATTCAGTCCCCATACGTTGGCGCAGCACCCGGGATTTCTCGACGTAGCCTTTTGAACACGATTTCGGTTGGGTCGGCATTGCCGGCCTTTGGACGTTTGATGAGTACCGTAGTGCGGTCGGTCCAGGCGGGGGCCAGATAATGAAAAAACTAAATGCAGGCAATTTTCTAGCTGGTATGCGCAGCAACACGCTGATCGCGGGACTCTTCTTTGTCCTGATCGTTTCTATCGTGCTGCTGTTCGCCAACTTCGCGTACCTCAACACTCAGTCCGGCTACGACAAGGAGTACATCAGTAACTCCGGCGAGCTGCGCGTACTGTCGCAGCGGATCGCGAAAGCGGCCACCGAAGCGGCTGCCGGCAAGGCGGAAGCCTTTGCCCTGTTGAAAGACGCCCGTAACGACTACGCCAAGCGCTGGGATGCGCTGGTAAAAGGCGATGACGTCAATGGCATCCCGCCTGCACCGGAAGCGGTACAGGCCGAAATGGCTGGCGTACAGAAAGAATGGGACAGCATGCGGCAGAACGCCGATGCCATCCTGGCCAGTGAGCAGACCGTACTGTCTCTGCACCAAGTAGCTGCCACTCTGGCGGAAACCATTCCACAGCTGCAGGTCGAGTACGAAGAGGTCGTCGAGATTCTGCTGCAGAGCGATGCACCGGCGGCTCAGGTTTCCGTAGCCCAGCGCCAATCGTTGCTGGCTGAACGAATCCTCGGCTCGGTCAACAAGGTACTGACTGGTGACGAAGACTCGGTTCAGGCCGCCGACATGTTCGGCCGTGACGCCAGCCTGTTCGGCCGCGTACTGACCGCCATGCTGGAAGGCAATGCGGCGATGGAAATTTCCAAAGTGACCGACAAGGAAGCTCTGGATCGTCTGGCCGAGATTTCCGAGCTGTTCCAGTTCGTATCCGGTTCGGTAGACGAGATTCTGGAAACCTCGCCGGAACTGTTCCAGGTTCGTGAATCTGCCGGGACCATCTTTAACGGTTCGCAGATGTTGCTGGATAACGCCTCGAAGCTGACTGTCAGCTTTGAAAACCTGGCCAGCGGCCGTCATCTGAACACCCTGGCTGGTTATGTGCTGGGTGGCCTGGCGCTGGCTTCGATTATCCTCATCGGTTTTGCCATGGTGCGTGAAACCAATCGTCGTCTGGGTGAAACCGCCGAGAAGAACGAACGTAACCAGGCGGCTATTCTGCGTCTGCTCGATGAAATCGCCGACCTCGCCGACGGTGACTTGACGGTAAACGCGACGGTAACCGAAGACTTCACCGGCGCCATCGCTGACTCGATCAACTACTCGATCGACCAGCTGCGTGACCTGGTAGAAACCATTAACCAGACCGCTGTACAGGTAGCAGGCGCCGCCCAGGAAACCCAGGCCACGGCGATGCACTTGGCTGAAGCGTCTGAGCACCAGGCCCAGGAAATTGCCGGTGCTTCCGCGGCAATCAACGAAATGGCCGTGTCGATTGACCAGGTATCGGCGAACGCCTCGGAATCCTCCGCGGTAGCGGAACGTTCCGTAGCCATTGCCAACAAAGGCAACGAAGTGGTGCACAACACCATCACCGGCATGGATAACATCCGTGAGCAGATCCAGGACACCTCGAAGCGGATTAAACGCCTCGGTGAGTCGTCCCAGGAGATTGGTGACATCGTTAGCCTGATTAACGACATTGCTGACCAGACCAACATCCTCGCTCTTAACGCCGCAATCCAGGCCTCCATGGCCGGTGATGCAGGTCGAGGCTTCGCCGTGGTAGCGGACGAGGTACAACGCCTCGCAGAACGTTCGTCTGCGGCAACCAAGCAGATCGAAGCCCTGGTTAAAACGATTCAGACCGACACCAACGAAGCCGTTATCTCCATGGAGCAAACGACTTCCGAAGTGGTGCGCGGTGCCCGTCTGGCGCAAGACGCCGGTGTGGCACTGGAAGAGATTGAGAAAGTATCCAAGACCCTCGCGGCCTTGATTCAGAACATCTCCAACGCCGCGCGTCAGCAGGCCTCGTCGGCTGGCCACATTTCCAACACCATGAACGTGATCCAGGAAATTACTTCGCAGACGTCCTCCGGTACCACGGCCACCGCCCGAAGCATTGGTAACCTGGCCAAAATGGCCAGTGAAATGCGTAAGTCGGTATCCGGCTTCAACCTGCCGGACGCTCCGGACCAGGCTTAAGCATAGGGAGGCGCGGCGCTCCGCAAGGCGTGCCGCCATCGGGTCATGAGCGAGGGGCGCGAGATGCAGCCAAGCAGTGTGTGGGCCCTGAAACCCCTCGCCGACATGTCGGCGGCGGAGTTTCACGCCTGGCAAACACTGCTGGAAGAGCGCACCGGGCTGGTGATCAACGAGCAGCGTCGGGCCTTTTTGCAGACCAGCTTGTCGGCACGCATGCGTGAGTTGAATGTCATCGATTACGCCAGCTATTACCAGCAAGTAACCGATGGCCCTCGCGGTGCAGTGGAATGGTCGATCCTGCTGGATCGTTTGACCGTGCAGGAAACCCGTTTTTTTCGTCACCCACCTTCTTTCGCCTTGCTGCAGGACTACCTGCGCGAGCGTCTGCAGCGTGAGCCGACGGGGGCGCCCTGGGCGTTGTGGAGTGTCGGTTGCTCCAGTGGTGAAGAGCCTTATTCGCTGGCCATCAGTGCCGCCGAAGTGCTGCGCGAAAGCGCAGCACCGGAGCACTTTGGGGTTACCGGTACGGATATCAGCTTGAGTGCGCTGGGCAAGGCGCGGGACGGTGTGTATGCCGCTCGTAAGCTGGAACAGTTAGAAGAATCCCTGGGTGAGCGTTATTTCTGCGTCCAGGACGATGGCCGTTTCAAAGTGATACCGAGCCTGGCGGCACGCGTGTGCTGCGCCCGGCTCAATGTGCTGGAACTGGCGAAAGCGCCGATGTCCGGTATGGACGTAATTTTCTGTCAGAACTTATTGATCTACTTTCGTCGCTGGCGCCGCCGCGAAATCCTCAACCGCTTGGCTGAACGCCTGGCGCCGGGAGGGCTGTTGGTGGTTGGCGTGGGCGAAGTAGTGGGTTGGCAACATCCGGACCTCGTACCGGTGGCCAACGATCAGGTTCTGGCATTCACCCGGAAGGGATAGCAGACGGCTATGAGTGATCGGCACGACTATGTCGCCCTAGAGTGGGTCAAGGGCGAGATCGCGGAAACCCTGAAGCAGGCGCGTCAGGCCCTGGAGGCGTACGTTGAGAGTCCTCAGGACTCCACACGTATGCGTTTCTGTCTGACCTATCTGCATCAGGTCCAAGGCACTCTGCAGATGGTGGAGTTCTACGGCGCCGCGCTGCTGGCTGAGGAAATGGAACAGCTGGCGCAAGCGCTGCTGGAGAACCGCGTAAGCAACCAGGGCGAGGCCTTGGAAGTGCTGATGCAGGCCATTCTGCAGTTGCCGGTGTACCTGGATCGAATCCAGAGTGCACGGCGCGATTTGCCGATGGTGGTGCTGCCGCTGCTCAATGACCTGCGTGCTGCCCGCGGCGAGAAGCTGCTGTCGGAAACCAGTCTGTTCTCGCCTGACCTGACCGTACGTCTGCCGGTTTTGTCCCACGATTCCCTGGTGCAGTTGCGCACTGCCGAGTTACCGATACTGTTGCGCAAGCTGCGGCAGATGCTGCAGATGGCCCTCGTTGGGGTCATTCGTAACCAGGATATGGCCACCAACCTGGGTTACATGGCGCGGGTTTTTGCCCGCCTGGAAACCCTGTGCAAAGAGGCCCCGCTTGGCCCGCTGTGGCAGATCGCCTCTGGCATGGTCGAAGGCCTGGCCAATGGCAGCGTGAGTCATGGCACCTCGGTGCGCACCTTGCTGCGCCAGGTCGACAAAGAACTCAAGCGTCTGGTCGAGCAAGGTGCCGATGGCATCAACCAGGCTGCGCCCGATGATTTGGCCAAGAACCTGTTGTTCTATATAGCCAAGGCCAGCACCCAATCGCCGCGCATTCGTGTGCTGAAAGAACAATATCGTCTGGACGATGCCCTGCCTGATACCGATGTGGTCGATGAGGAGCGTGCCCGCTTGGCCGGTCCGGATCGTGATGCCATGCGCTCGGTGGTAGCAGCTTTGTGTGAAGAGCTGGTGCGGGTTAAGGACAGCCTGGACCTGTTTGTGCGCAGCGATCGCAGCAAGGTGGCCGAGCTGGAAAGCCTGATGGCGCCGCTCAAACAGATCGGCGATACCCTCGCTGTGCTGGGTTTCGGTCAGCCGCGTAAAGTCATTCTCGATCAAATTGATGTGATGCACGGCCTGGCCACCGGCCAGCGTGAGCCCAGCGATGCATTGCTGATGGATGTCGCCGGCGCACTGCTCTACGTCGAAGCGACCCTGGCAGGTATGGTCGGTCCGGCCGACGAAGGCAGTCGCGAAGAAAGCCATCTGCCCACCACCGATGTGGCGCAGATTCACCAGTTGGTGATCAAGGAAGCGCGTACCGGTCTGGAGCAGGCCAAAGACGCCATCATCGAATTCATTGCCTCGCAGTGGAATCACGAACATTTGGCCCGCGTCCCCGAGTTGCTGACTCAGGTGCGTGGTGGTCTGGCGATGATTCCCCTGGCCCGTGCCGCGGATCTGCTGCAGGCCTGTAATCGCTATATCCAGGAACAGCTGTTGGTGCGCAAGGCTGTACCCAACTGGCAGAACCTCGACACCTTGGCCGATGCCATTACCAGCGTCGAGTACTACCTCGAACGCCTGTCGGAAGACCATGCTGCCCAGGGCGACCTGATCCTTGATGTGGCGGAAGAAAGCCTGGAAAGCCTGGGCTATCCGCTGAAGGAAAAACCGTCGATTCTCGACTGGCCGGTAACCCCCGTTGAAGCGCCTGCGCCGTTAGCCGATCCGCTGGCGGATATCGAGGTGCTGGCAGATGAGCCGCTGGAAGAAATTTCCCTGGCATTGCCCGATGAGCCGGTTGAGTGGGTTGCTGACACCGCCGATGCGCTTGGCGCGCAAGACGATGACGAGCTGGCTGAGTCATTTGCCGAGTTGCCGGCGGATGAATCGGTGCCCGTGCTCGACGAGCATCACTGGGACTTGAGCGAGCCTTTGTCGGTCAGCGATGAACCTCTGGATTTCAGTCTGGATACACCGCTGGAAAGCCTTGAAAGCCTGCAACCGCTGGAAAGCCTGGATGTGCAGGAGCTGTCGCTGCCCGATGTGGCGCTCGCGTTCGACGAGTTGAGCCTCGACGATGCTCCGGCGCACTGGAGTGACGCCGAGCTGGCCGAGCTGGAGCTGCCGGACGTCGAATTGCCTGCCATGGTGGATGAGCCTCAGGCGCCGGCAGAGGTTGCTGAAAAAGCCCTGTCCATGGCCGACGTAATGGCCGCGCCGGTACAAGCAATCAATCCGCCTGCGCAAGACGTTCCGCCCAGCTTGCTGCCACCGCCGACCGATGAAGAGCCCGTCGACGAAGAGCTGCTGGAAGTGTTTGTCGAGGAAGCCGGTGAAGTACTGGAGACCATCGCCGAATACTTGCCGCAATGGCGTGCCGACACCGCTAATAAAGAGGCCCTGAGCGAAGTGCGTCGGGCCTTCCACACCCTCAAGGGCAGTGGTCGGATGGTACGCGCGCTGGTGATCGGCGAGCTGGCCTGGTCGATTGAGAACCTGCTCAACCGCGTGCTGGACCGCAGCATCGAACCTGATGAACCGGTACAGCAGGTCATCGCTGAAGTGGTCGAACTGCTGCCTGCGCTGGTTGAAGAATATGCCGCCAAGGCCCAGCGTCAGCGAGACGATGTCGACGTGTTGGCGGCCACTGCTCACGCCTTGGCCAAAGGCCAGCAGATTGCTGTCAGTGCGGCTGCTCCTGACGCACCAGTTGCTGTGCCCAGTGCTCTGGCCGGGGCGGACGATGAAGAGCTTATTGATCCGCAGTTGCTGGAGATCTTCCGCAACGAGGCAGAAACCCATCTGGATACCCTGGTGGGCTTCCTGGCTGACTGCGCGCAGGAACTGCCGCGGCCGGTCAGTGATGATTTGCAACGCGCCCTGCACACACTCAAAGGCAGCGCCTACATGGCGGGCATTCTGCCTATTGCCGAAATCGCCGCGCCGCTGGAAAAACTGGTCAAGGAATTCAAGGCCAACCTGATCCCCATGGACATGGCCGAAGCCGAGCTGCTGAGCAGCGCGGAGAAGCTGTTCCGCCAAGGGCTGGAGCAGCTCGAAAGCCAACCCCTGGCCGCGATCGAAGGTGCCCCGGCATTCCTTGCGCGGGTTCAGGCGCTGCATCAGGAACGTCTGACAGCAGCCGAAACGTCGCGCCTGAGTGATGCCGGCGAAAGCCGTGATCCGCAGTTGATCAATATCTTCCTTGCCGAAGGCATGGACATCTTGCTGGATGCCGATGAGCTGCTGCGCCGCTGGCGTGAGCATCCCTCCGAGCAGCAGGAACTCAGCGCTCTGCTGGGCGAGTTGAGTACCCTCAGCCGGGGCGCCGAAATGGCCGAGTTGCCCCAGGTCAGCCACATTTGCGAAGCCTTGCTGGATGTTTACGGTGCTGCTCAGGAAGGGCGTCTGGCCGTTAGCGAGGGCTTCTTCAATGAAGCCGAAAACGCCCATGAAGCACTGGTCCATATGATGGACCAAGTGGCGGCCGGGCTGCAGGTCGGCGAGCAACCAGAGCGTGTTGTAGCCCTGCGCCAACTGCTGGAAACCACCCTGGATGATGCTGCCCTGGCCTTGCTGGAGCCAGGTGAAGAACAGGCGCTGGAGGTTGTCGAATTAGCCGATATCGATCAATGGACGCCTGCGGAAGTGCCGCCAGTTGCCGAGCCAACTTGGCTTTCTACTGACGAGACTGCGGCTGATATCGAGTCGGAGCTTGAGCCATTTGCGGCGGCAAACACCAGCATTGCGCTGGATGCCGAGATGGTCGAAATTTTCCTCGAGGAAGCGGTTGATCTGCTCGACAGTGCGGGTCAGTCCCTCGAGCGCCTGCTAGCCGAGCCTGAAAATCCGCGCGCCCTGTCGTCCTTGCAACGCGATTTGCACACCCTTAAGGGCGGTGCGCGAATGGCCGAGATTCGACCGATTGGCGATCTCGCTCATGAGCTGGAATCACTTTACGAAGGTCTGGTGGATCGCCGCTACAGCTTCTCGCCGGCGCTCAGTGGTCTGCTGCAACAAAGCCATGACCATCTTGCCGTGTTGCTGGATGAGTTGCAGACAAAGCGGCCGCTGACGCAGCCCGAGGAACTGATTGAGGCCATTCGTGCCTTCCGTCAAGGCGGTGCGTTGAGCATCCCGTCGAGCGCAGAAACGAGCGCGACTGCTGAGCCTGAACTGCCTGCCGCGATTGAGCTGGAGACTGATGTTGTCAGCCCGAGTGCCGAGGACGAGAGTCTAGAACTCATCGAAGCGGTTGAGGACATCGAGTACGCCCTGCCGGAAGAGGCGCCGTCCCTTGACGGCCTGACTTGGAGCGAAGAGCCCGAGCAGCCGGTTATCGACACGACTGAGTTGCCTGCGGAACTGATCCATGAAGCGTCGGTAGAGACCTTTGAGCC
>NKIE01000083.1:0-280 GCA_002256055.1 Pseudomonas sp. PGPPP3
GTCCACCGAAGCCCGCGGCACCTTCCCGCAGACCTTCAACAGCCAGTTCATCAAGGCTCAGGAAATGCGCTACGGCGAGAACCCGCACCAGAGCGCGGCGTTCTATGTTGAAGCCCAGAAAGGCGAAGCCAGCATCTCCACCGCTGTGCAACTGCAGGGCAAGGAACTGTCGTTCAACAACGTGGCCGACACCGACGCCGCGCTGGAATGCGTGAAGAGTTTCGTCAAGCCGGCCTGCGTGATCGTCAAGCACGCCAACCCGTGCGGCGTGGCCGTGGCT
>NKIE01000083.1:359-9099 GCA_002256055.1 Pseudomonas sp. PGPPP3
AAATCAGCGCCGAAGCGCGCGCCGTCGTCGCCGCCAAAGCCAACGTACGCCTGCTGGAATGTGGCGAATGGGCCGCCGAGCGCAGCGCCGGCTGGGACTTCAAACGCGTCAACGGCGGTCTGCTGGTGCAGAGCCGTGACATCGCCATGATCAAGGCCGAAGACCTGAAAGTGGTGACCAAGCGCGCACCGAGCGAGCAGGAAGTCCACGACCTGATCTTCGCCTGGAAAGTGGCCAAGTTCGTCAAATCCAACGCCATCGTCTACGCCAAGGGCCGCCAGACCATCGGCGTCGGCGCCGGCCAGATGAGCCGCGTCAACTCCGCCCGAATCGCCGCGATCAAGGCCGAGCACGCTGGTCTGCAAGTGGCAGGCTCGGTGATGGCATCGGATGCCTTCTTCCCGTTCCGCGACGGCCTGGATAACGCTGCTGCCAACGGCATCACCGCCGTGATCCAGCCAGGTGGTTCGATGCGCGACGCCGAAGTCATCGCCGCCGCCGATGAAGCCAATATCGCCATGGTCTTCACCGGCATGCGCCATTTCCGTCACTGATTGACCCGGCGGTGGATGGCTGCGGCTATCCACCCTACCCACTTGATTCGCAGGGTGGAAAACCGCGCAGCGTTTTCAACCAAACGGGCAAATTGCCCGCCTCCCCAAGGAGACCGACATGAACGTATTGATCATCGGCAGCGGCGGACGTGAACACGCCCTGGCCTGGAAAGTCGCCCAAGACCCACGCGTCGAGAAGGTTTTCGTCGCCCCCGGCAACGCCGGCACCGCCACGGAAGCCAAGTGCGAGAACGTTGCCATCGACGTACTGGCCCTGGAGCAGCTGGCTGATTTCGCCGCGGCCAACGTCAGCCTGACCATCGTCGGCCCGGAAGTACCGCTGGTAGCCGGCGTGGTTGACCTGTTCCGCTCGCGCAACCTGCGCTGCTTTGGCCCGACCAAGGGCGCCGCGCAACTGGAAGGTTCCAAGGCGTTCACCAAGGACTTCCTCGCGCGGCACAAGATTCCGACCGCCGATTACCAGAACTTCACCGAGATCGAGCCCGCCCTGGCCTATCTGCAAAAAGTCGGCGCGCCAATTGTGATCAAGGCAGACGGTCTGGCTGCAGGCAAAGGCGTGATCGTCGCCATGACCCTGCAGGAAGCCGAAGACGCCGTGCGCGACATGCTTGCTGGCAATGCCTTCGGCGAAGCCGGTTCGCGCGTCGTCATCGAAGAGTTCCTCGACGGCGAAGAAGCCAGCTTTATCGTCATGGTCGACGGCAAGAACGTGCTGCCGATGGCCACCAGCCAGGACCACAAACGCGTTGGCGACGCCGACACCGGCCCGAATACCGGCGGCATGGGCGCTTACTCGCCCGCGCCAGTGGTCACCGCCGAAGTGCACCAGCGCGTTATGGATCAAGTGATCTGGCCAACCGTCAAGGGCATGGCCGCCGAAGGCAACGTCTACACCGGCTTCCTGTATGCCGGGCTGATGATCGACAAGGCCGGCAACCCGAAAGTTATCGAGTTCAACTGCCGCTTCGGCGACCCGGAAACCCAACCGGTGATGCTGCGCCTGCAGTCGTCCCTGGTGCTGCTGATCGAAGCCGCCTTCGCCGAAGCGCTGAACAAGGTCGAAGCCCAGTGGGACCCACGCCCGAGCCTCGGTGTAGTGCTGGCCGCCGGCGGCTACCCGGCCGACTACGCCAAGGGCGACGTGATCAAAGGCCTAGAGCAGGCTGCAGCGCTGCCGGGCAAGGTGTTCCATGCCGGCACTGCGCTCAAGGACGGCCAGATCGTCACCAGCGGCGGCCGCGTACTCTGCGCCACCGCGATGGGCAATACGGTCGGCGAAGCGCAGCAGCAGGCGTACCAGTTGGCCGCGCAGAGCGTCTGGAATGGTTGTTTCTACCGTAAAGACATCGGCTATCGTGCCATCGCCCGCGAACGCGGCGAGGACTGACCCGCTGCGTCTGACCGTGACCCGCGAGAAGTCGCGTATCTGAATGGATGCGTGACCTTTTGCGGATTACGGCCAGGCACTTGTCTGGCTATAATCGGGCCACTACTTACGAAGGGATTTCGCCCGTGCCGCGGCTCAGGATTGCCATAGGACTCTGCATCAGTTTGCTGCTGATGCTAATCGGCCCGTTTAGCGCCCAGGCGCAGGATGGCGGCTGGAGCCTGCTACTCGACCCTCAGGCCGAGCTGCAGATCGACGACATTCGTCGCCCCGAACAGCGCGAGCTGTTTACCCCACTGACACTCGACCAGCTCTACACCCCCGGCGCCAGCACAGCCACGTGGCTGCACATGCGCCTGCCCCCCAGCCAGCAACAGCAAATACTGCGCATATTCTCGCCGTTTCTCGACTACCTCGACCTGTACCTGTGGCAGAACGACCAGCTGCTGAGCCACACCCGCACGGGCAACAAGTTGCCCTTGAGTAGCCGGCCCCTGCCTAGCCGCGATTTCCTTCTGCCACTGCCGATTAGTGAACAACCCATCGATCTGTACCTGCGCCTGAGCTCCGAACAAGCCTTGCGCCCGGATATCAGCCTGCAGACCACCACCGCCCTGGCCGCCGACGATAGCAGCGCCATCCTGTTTGGCGCCCTGCTCGGCGGCCTGCTGATGCTGGTGATCTACAACCTGGTGCGCTTCGCCTATGTGCGCACCCCAAGTTCCCTGTGGCTGGCCGCCACGGAGCTGTCGATCCTGTTCGCAGCCCTGACGCTGCAGGGCATCAGCGCACCCTGGCTAGGTGCCTGGCAAACCGCACAGTCGGACATCCTCAACCTGGCCATCCTGCTCAGCGTGCTCTGCACCCTGGGCTTTACCGCCAGTTTCTTTCGCCAGGTCTGCCCGACCACCCCACTGAGCAAGCTGCTGATCGGCGAAATGCTGCTGATTGGCCTGACCGCCTTGTTGCTGATGGTCACCACCGATCTGCAGTTCAACCAACTGGTCTATGTGCTCACCGCCGTCAGCACCCTAAGTATCCTGCTGATCTCCTTCTATCACTGGCGCCATGGCTACCGCCCCGCGCGCCTGTTCACCCTGGCCCTGCTGGTGTTCTGCATCGCCTTCTGCGGCGCCTTGCCGATGTACTTCGGTTACTGGCAAGTGCGTTCGGAGTGGCTGACCTATGCCGTACTGGCCGCGGCCACCCTGTGCGGTTTCTTGCTCAGCATGGCCCTCAGCGAACGCCAGCGGCGTATCGCCCAGGACGACTTCAGCGCCAGCCGCAACCTCGCCACCAGCCGTGCCGAGCTGAAAGCCAAAGCCGAATTCCTGGCCAAGATCAGCCACGAGATCCGCACCCCAATGAACGGCGTGCTGGGTATGACCGAGTTGCTACTGGGCACGCCACTGTCGACCAAGCAACGTGACTACGTGGAAACCATCCACAGCGCCGGCAACGAACTTCTCACCCTGATCAACGAAATTCTCGACATTTCCAAACTCGAATCCGGCCAGATTGAACTGGACGAAGTGCAGTTCGACCTCAACGCCCTGATCGAAGACTGCCTGGCGATCTTCCGTGCCAAAGCCGAACAGCAAAAGGTCGAGCTGATCAGTTTTATCCAGCCGCAGGTACCGCGCGTTATCGGCGGCGACCCCACACGCTTGCGCCAGGCCCTACTAAGCCTGCTGGACAACGCCTTCAAGCAGACCGACGAAGGCGAAATCCTCTTGGTGGCGGCCCTCGACGGCAGCGGCCCGGCCCCACGCCTGCGGATTGCCGTGCAGGACAGCGGTCAGCCCCTGCGGGCCGACGAACGCGAGGCGCTGCTGACCACCGAACTGCGCAGCAAGGACTTCCTTGACAGCAGCAAGCTCGGCGGTCGCCTTGGCCTGATCATCGCCCGCCAGTTGGTACGCCTGATGGCCGGCGAGTTTGGCGTGCAGAGCGGCAACCAACAGGGCAACACCCTCTGGCTGAGCCTGCCGCTGGACAGCGAACGCCTGCAGCACCCCGGCAGCGCCCTCGACGAGCAATTACAGGATGCCCGCGTGCTGGTGGTGGATGACAACGACACCTGCCGCAAGGTCCTGCAGCAGCAATGCACCAGTTGGGGCATGAGTGCCACTACGGCACCGTCAGGTAAAGAAGCCCTGGCCCTGCTGCGCACCAAGGCCAACCTGCGCGAATACTTCGATGTGGTTCTGCTCGACCAGGACATGCCCGGTATGACCGGCATGCAACTGGCCGCCAAGATCAAGGAAGACCCCAGCCTCAACCACGACATCCTGATCATCATGCTCACCGGCATCAGCAATGCGCCGAGCAAGATCATCGCCCGCAATGCCGGGATCAAGCGCATCCTGGCCAAACCAGTGGCCGGCTACACGCTGAAAACCACCCTCGCCGACGAGCTCAGCCAGCGCAAACAAGGCGTCACCAGCAGCAGCCTGATGTACAGCGCGCAGCCGGCACCGGCGCAGTTCCCCAGTGACTTCCGCATCCTCGTGGCCGAAGACAACAGCATCTCCACCAAGGTTATCCGCGGCATGCTCAACAAGCTCAACCTCACCCCGGATACCGCCAGCAACGGCGAACAGGCCCTGCGCGCCATGCAGGCGCAGCATTACGACCTGGTGCTGATGGATTGCGAAATGCCGGTGCTCGATGGCTTTACCGCCACCCAGATGCTGCGCGAGTGGGAAAACCGCGAACAGCAGCCACGCACCCCGGTGGTGGCACTGACCGCGCATATCATGTCCGAGCACAAAGAGCGCGCCCGTCAGGTGGGCATGGACGGCCACGTGGCCAAGCCGGTAGAACTGTCGCAGCTGCGCGAGTTGATCGAGCACTGGGTAGCCGAGCGTGATCGTCACGCCAACGCCGAACCCGACCAAGCCACGCACTGACCCACGCAACCCGACCAAGAGCCCCCGCCATGCTGCCCACGCTGTTCAGCCTGTACCTGAAGATGCTGGTGCTCTATAGCCCGTTCTTCGTGCTGTCGTGCTTTATCAGCCTGACCCGCGGCTACACCGTCAAGGAGCGCAAGCGCCTGGCCTGGAAGGTGGCCATCGGCACCCTGATCTCCAGCGTCCTGCTGTACTTGTTCGGCCAGAGCATCTTCGACGTGTTCGGCATCACCGTGGACGCCTTCCGCATCGGCGCCGGCTCCGTGCTGTTTATCTCGGCCCTGGGCATGGCGCAGGGCAAGCCTGCCGTGCAGGCCGACAACCTGCAGCAAGACGTCACCATCGTGCCGCTGACCATCCCGTTAACGGTCGGCCCCGGCACCATCGGCGCCCTTCTGGTGATGGGCGTCAGCCAGCCGCACTGGGACGACAAGCTGCCGGCCCTGCTCGGCATTCTCGCCGCCAGCATCACCGTGGGGCTGGTGCTGTACCTCTCCGACCTGTTCGAGCGCCTGCTCGGCGATCAGGGTTTGCAGATCGTCAGCCGCCTGATGGGCCTGTTCGTCTGCGCCCTGGCCGCGCAGATCATCTTCACCGGGGTGAAGAATTACCTGAGCCTGTAAACGCCCCATCCTGAGGCGTCGCGCCCATATTGCTGCACCACGATGCACGCGCACGCCTCAATCTGGTTCATGGACGCCGCAATCGGCGGGCTACGGCGTCTGTTGCACATGGCTTTAGGGGTTCTGGCACGCTTTGCGCAGTAAGCCGGTACACCTTCTGGCCCACCCCACGGTCAAGCACCATGAATGCACCCGTCCCCGTCACCCTGTTCACCCCCAGCTGGCATGCCGAGCTGGAGCTGGGCTATGGCCGTGACGGCGAGACCACGCGCCCCACGTTGCGCCGTCACAAAGGCCCGCTGCGGGTGCAGAAGCACCTGTACGGCGAAGGTCCCGAGGTGTGCCAGCACATCATTGTCCACCCGCCGGGCGGGATTGCCGGCGGCGATCGCCTGGATATCGCCGCCACGGTGGGGGCTAACGCCTGGGCGCAACTGACCAGCCCCGGCGCGGCCAAGTGGTACCGCGCCAAAGGCCCTGCCTATCAGCAGCTTGAGCTCAAGGTCGGTGCCGGCGCCACCCTGGAATGGCTGCCCCAGGAAACCATCGTCTATTGCGGCGCGCAGGCCGAGTTGAGCACCCGTATCGACCTCGAAGGTGACGCCCGCCTGTGCTACTGGGACATTGTCGCCCTTGGTCGCCCGGCCAGTGGCGAGCGCTTCAACACGGGCCATTTCCAGGCGCACATGGATATCCGCCGCGACGGCCAACTGCTCTGGCACGAACGCCAGCGCATCACCGGTAGCGATGGCCTCCTTGACTCGCCCATCGGCCTGGCTGGGCAATCGGTATTTGCCACCCTGCTGATCAGCGGCGAGATCGACAACGAACTACTTGAGCGCTGCCGTGAACTGCCCTGCCAGGGTCGCGGCGACCTGAGCCAACTGCCAGGTTTGATCGTTGCTCGCTGCCTCAGCACTGAAACCTTGCACGCACGCGCCTGGCTGATTGAGCTCTGGCGCCTGTTACGCCCTGCATTGCTCGGGCGCGCCGCCGTGCCGCCACGTATCTGGAGTACCTGATGGACCTCACACCGCGAGAAAAAGACAAGCTGCTGATCTTCACTGCCGGCCTGGTGGCCGAGCGGCGCCTGGCCCGTGGGGTCAAGCTCAACTACCCGGAAGCCATAGCCTACATCAGCGCCGCCCTGCTCGAAGGCGCCCGCGACGGCCAGACCGTGGCCGAGCTGATGCACTTCGGCACCACCCTGCTGACCCGCGAGCAGGTGATGGAAGGCATTCCGGAAATGATCCCGGAAATCCAGGTCGAAGCCACCTTCCCGGACGGCACCAAGTTGGTCACCGTCCATCAACCGATTGTGTGAGCCATGAGCATCTCAATTCGCGACGCTCGCGACAGCGACCTAGAAACCATCCGCGCCATTTTTAACGACGCGGTACTCAACACCACGGCGATCTGGATGGACACCACCGTCGACCTGGCCAACCGTCAGGCCTGGCTGGCCGCACGCCGCCAGCAGGGTTACCCGGTACTGGTCGCGGTGGATGCCGACGACAACGTGCTCGGCTATGCCGCCTACGGTGATTGGCGGCCCTTCGACGGCTTCTGCAACACCGTGGAGAACTCACTGTACGTAAGCGCGGAGCAACGCGGTCGTGGCCTTGGCGTACGGCTGCTCGGCGCCCTAATCGAGCGTGCCCGGGCAGACGGCAAACACGTGATGGTCGCCGCCATCGAGAGCGGCAACGCCGCCTCCATCGGCCTGCACCAGCGCTTCGGCTTCGCCATCACCGGGCAGATGCCCCAGGTCGGCCGCAAGTTCGGCCGCTGGCTGGACCTGACCTTTATGCAATTGATCCTTACCCCCGAGCGGAGCGCGCCATGATCCCCGGCGAATACCTGATCCAGGACGGTGAAATCGAACTCAATGCCGGCCGTCGCACCTTGAGCATCACCGTAGCCAACAGCGGCGACCGGCCGATCCAGGTCGGCTCGCATTTTCACTTCTTCGAGACCAACGACGCGCTCAGCTTTGATCGCGCAGCCGCGCGCGGCATGCGCCTGAACATCGCCGCTGGCACCGCGGTGCGCTTCGAGCCAGGCCAATCGCGCCAAGTCGAACTGGTAGACCTCGCTGGCGAGCGACGCGTGTTCGGTTTCGCCGGTCGCATCATGGGGGCGCTGTAATGAAGATTTCCCGCCAAGCCTACGCCGACATGTTCGGCCCCACCGTCGGCGACAAGGTGCGCCTGGCCGACACCAACCTGTGGATCGAGGTCGAAAAAGACTTCACCACCTACGGCGACGAAGTGAAGTTCGGCGGCGGCAAGGTCATCCGCGACGGCATGGGCCAGAGCCAACTGTGCGCCGCCGATGTAGTCGACACAGTGATCACCAACGCGCTGATCATCGACCACTGGGGCATCGTCAAAGCCGACGTCGGCTTGAAGGGCGGGCGCATCGCCGCCATCGGCAAGGCCGGCAACCCGGACATCCAGCCGAACGTCACCATCGCCATCGGCGGCGCCACCGAAGTGATCGCCGGCGAAGGCATGATCGTCACCGCCGGCGGCATCGACACCCACATCCACTTCATCTGCCCGCAGCAGATCGAGGAGGCGCTGATGTCGGGCGTCACCACGATGATGGGCGGCGGCACCGGCCCGGCCACCGGCACTTTTGCCACCACCTGCACGCCCGGCCCCACCAACATCAAGCTGATGCTGCAGGCCGCCGAGGCCTTTGCGATGAACATCGGCTTCCTGGGCAAGGGCAACGCCAGCCGGCCCGAGGCGCTGGAGCAGCAGGTGCAGGCAGGCGTGGTGGGCCTGAAGCTGCACGAGGACTGGGGCACGACGCCAGCGGCCATCGACACCTGCCTGAGCGTGGCCGAGCAGCACGACGTGCAGGTCTCGATCCACAGCGACACGCTCAACGAGAGCGGCTTTGTCGAAAACACCGTGGCGGCCACCAAGGGCCGCACGCTGTGCGCCTTCCACACCGAAGGCGCGGGCGGCGGCCACGCGCCCGACATCATGCGGGTGGTGGGCGAAAAGAACTTCCTGCCCAGCAGCACCAACCCGACCATGCCCTACACCGTGAACACGGTGGACGAGCACCTGGACATGCTGATGGTCTGTCACCACCTGGACGCCAGCGTGGCCGAAGACCTGGCCTTTGCCGAAAGCCGCATCCGCCGCGAGACCATCGCCGCCGAAGACGTGCTGCACGACCTGGGCGCGATCAGCATGTTCAGCAGCGACAGCCAGGCGATGGGCC
>NKIE01000892.1 GCA_002256055.1 Pseudomonas sp. PGPPP3
GGGATAAAGTCCTGCTATTTGTCGGCCTCGATGTGATCGTCGAAGACATCACCGAGTTCAACGTCACCAGCCCCACCTGCATCCGCGAAATCGACAACGCGTTTGGCACCTGCATCGCCGAGCAATTGATGGCGGTGATCGCCGCCAAGCTGGAGGCACGCAGCACACCCAAAGCTTGACGCAAGTGGCAGCTTGAACCGTGTCGCTTGCAGCCTGCCACCCCAAGCCGGCAGACTGCGCGACACTTTGAGCCAAGCCGATGCACCATGAAGAAGCCTGCCCGCACACCAGCCCCCGCAGCCCCCGGCGTTCGCCCGGCGGACCGTTTGGGCTTTACCCTTTTTCTTGCGGCCCTGGTGCATGTGGCGCTGATTCTTGGTCTGAGCTTTAGCTTCGCCGAGCCGGGACAGATCAGCAAAACCCTGGAAATCACCCTCTCCACGTTTAAAAGCGCCGAAAAGCCCAAGGAAGCCGACTTCCTCGCGCAGAACAACCAGCAAGGCAGCGGCACCCTGGACAAAAAAGCCGCGCCGAAAACCACCGAGCAAGC
>NKIE01000084.1 GCA_002256055.1 Pseudomonas sp. PGPPP3
ACTGCTCGTAGGCGAACTGGTCCTGGCGCAACTTACCCAGGCGCACGTTCGGCTCTAGCATCACCTGCCCACCGGAGGGTTCGAGATCGCCGCCCAATATCTTCATAAAGGTCGACTTGCCGCAACCGTTAGCCCCGATCAGACCGTAACGGTTACCGCCGCCGAACTTGACGGAAACGTTCTCGAACAGGGGTTTAGCCCCGAATTGCATGGTGATGTTAGCGGTGGAGATCAAAGGTCTTACCTATCAATAACTTAGAGGTGTCAGGATTTGCCTGATACCGATTTGATACCGATATTAAGCTTTTCCAGTTCGCTCCAGTCGGAGCTTGAGTTGATCCAGCGGGCATACGTAGAAAGCAGCATCGGCACGCAATGGCCGAGCTGCTGGGATATGAATGCGGGGTTAATGCCAGACATTGCGCGTATTGTCGCATAGGTATGCCGGCAGTTGTACGGCGGCCGATAGCGGACGCCTAAAGCCTTCAGGATGGAACGCCATTGGTGGTGCAGGTCGATGTGTTGGAATCGACTCCGGACATGCCAGCGAACCTAGGGGCGATACATTGAAACCGTGCCACCCTGGATCACCCGGTGGCGGGAAGTTCTAAAAAAAAGGCGCCACTAGGGCGCCATGAGGTCAAAGGTAAGGGCCACGACCTGCAAATGTGGAGCACACACAATTTATTACCTGGTTGCTGTTGGCTCAGTTGCTCGCCGCGAGTCGTGCTGCATCGTCTTGCAGTTCCAGTGGTAAGCGGTTGGGGCGTACCTCGGTAAGGCTGCCGTCGTCATTTTTGACCAGGAAGGCCCGACCGCTCTGGCCACTGCCATGCTGGATCTGTTCGCCACTGAAGTAACCAATGGCAGCGCCAACCAGGGCGCCGATGGGGCCGCCGGCTGCGCCGCCGAGCAATACGCCTGTGCCACTGCCGAAGGTTTGTCCGACGCGATTTTCTTCGGTGCTGCCGACAATTTCCGCCGCGTTGGCCAGGGGGGCGAGCAGTACCAGGGCGAGTAAGAGTTTGTTCATTTGCCTGTCTCCGAACTTGATTTAAGGTGGCTTGAAGCCGACGGAGAAAGTGTCGCAATATCGGCCAATTCAAAGAATGCCCAGCTTTTCCAATGGACTATTTCAGGATTTGGAATGATTGGCGCAGGCATAGCAAATCACCCAGTTGTCCCCCTTGGCTGGGTGACGACTGGGGGATTCAAGAGGGAAGTGCTGCGCTGAGCGTTTAGCCTGTCGTGGTTGCTGCTTGTTTATGCAAGAACACAGTTAGCACATCATGGGGTGGCGGCAACCCGCACTGGTGCAGTAACTCGCCAACGGCTCCGCGGTGGTAGCTGCCGTGGTTAACCACATGCAGCAGCATCTCGGCGCGGCTCATGCAGGCCGCTTTGCCATCGACGTAGTTAAAGTTCAGGCGTTCTTGAGCATCCTGGCTGGTCAGGCTGGCGGCATAGTCGAGGTACCAGTTGTCGAGCTGTTGCACCGCTTGCCACAAGCCCCGCAGGTCAGGGGTCTGTTCGGTGTTCAGGGCTGTGTAGCCATGAGGCTGGCCAAGCAGATGGGCCTGGAAGATGCGGTCGACCACATACACATGGTTGAGCAGGCGCAGCATGGTGTGCGCCGGCTCAGCTGCAGCGCTGGCATGGACCTTGAGCAGGCTGTCGAACATTTCAGTGTTGGCCCAACGTTTGTAGCTGAGCAGGGTGTTTAACATGGGTGTCCTATAGTCCCAACTCGCTGAGGCTTGGATGATCGTCTGGGCGGCGACCTTGTGGCCAGTGAAACAGGCGTTCTTCTTCCGTAATGGGCAGGTCGTTGATGCTGGCATGGCGCCGGCGCATCAGCCCCTGGTCATCGAACTCCCAGTTTTCATTACCGTATGAGCGGAACCACTGGCCATCGGCATCGTGCCACTCATAGGCAAAACGCACGGCAATGCGGTTATCGGTATGGGCCCAGAGCTCCTTGATCAGCCGGTATTGCTGTTCGCGCTGCCATTTGCCGGACAGGAACGTGCGGATCTGCTCACGGCCCCGGGGGAACTCACTGCGATTGCGCCATTGACTGTCGAGCGTGTAGGCCAGTGCCACGCGCTCGGGGTCGCGGCTGTTCCAGCCATCTTCGGCCATGCGCACTTTCTGCATGGCGGTTTCGCGGGTGAAAGGCGGCAAGGGTGGACGGGCTTCAACGTTGCTCATAGTCAGTGTCCTGATGGTGGATAGGCAGAGGGTTTAAAGGTCGAGAACCAGTGGCGGATTGCCCGTGGCACTGGCCGCGGGTACGGCGCAGCAGATCAGCGCCTGGCCGGCTTCCGGCATTTCGGCCGGTGGCTGCGGGTAGGTCACAGCGCCGCTGACAATGCGTGTCTTGCAGGTGCCGCAGGAACCGCCGCGACAGCTGAAGTCGGGTGTCAGGCCACGGCTTTCGGCCAGTTCCAGCAAGCTGCCGCTGCCTGGCGTCCAGCGCGCTTCCTTGGCCGAGTGTTCGAATAACACCGGCACCGGGCCATTGGCGGGTGCTGGCAAGGCGGGCTGGGCGCTGCCCGCATCAGCCTGGCGGCGCAAGCTGGAGGGGCCGAAGGTTTCGGCATGGATGCGCATGTCGCTGATATTCAAGGCCCGCAGGCCGTCATACAGGTCCTGGGTGAAACTGCTCGGGCCGCACAGGTAGAAGTCATAGTCGTCAAAGGGCAGCAGGGCCTTGAGCAGCGCCACATCGATGCGCCCAGCCAGCTCGAAGTCCTGGCCTTCCAGCGCATGGGGTTCGGGCTGGCTGAGCAGGCGCACGGCGTGACTGGCGTCGCCGCCACGTTGCAGCAGGTTGAACAGTTCATCGCGAAAGGCCAGTTCGGCCAGGCTGCGTGCACTTTGCAGCAGCCACACCGGGCGCGAGCGCCGCAGTCGCTGGTTCTGAAAAATGACCTCACGGAGCATCGACAGCAGCGGAGTGATACCCACCCCGGCGGCGAGCAGAACCAGTGGACGGCGCTGCTCGGCATCCAGGCTGAAGCGGCCCTGCGGGGCACGCGACTCGAGCAGGCTGCCAACCTCGACCTGATCATGCAGGTAGCTTGAAGCGACGCCTTCGCGCTTGACGCTGATGCGCAGGAAGTTATCCGAGGGGGCGCTGGACAGGCTGTACGTGCGGATCAGCGGCTGGGCCTGGCCGGCAATCGACAGACGCAGGGGCAGGTGCTGACCGGCGCTAAAGTCCGCCAAGCCGGCGCCGTCGGCGGGCTCCAGGTAGAAAGAACGAATGTGGCTGCTTTCCTCGACGATGCGTGCCACCCGTAACGGCCGCCATTGATCGCGCAGCGCTTGGGCGGCCAGGCGGGCATCGGCATCAGCCCAGTCGCCGGTCATCAGGCTGTTCGGTGAGTAGCTGTTGAAGTTCCAGCGCAGGTTGAGGGCCGCTGGTCGCCAGACCTGTTCCTCGACCTGCACCTGCCAAAGCCGTTCGGCACCCTGGAACGCCTTGACCTGCGGGCCGTCGAGGATCAGTTCAGTGCTCCCGCTGACCTGCAGCAGATCGCCGCTGGCGAAGTCGATAAACAGCAAGCCGGCGCGTGGATTGAGCAGCAGGTTGCCGAGGGTGTTGAAGTGCAGGTTGCCAGCAAAGTCGGGGATGGTCAGGCAGTCGCCCTCGACCCTGACGAAGCCGGCCTGGCCGCCGCGGTGGGACATGTCCACCGAGCGGCTGCCATCGGCGTGCTCGATGTAACTGGCCACGAAGAAGGTGTCGGCGTTGGCAATCAGTGCGCGGGCCGCGTCATCCAGGCCGCTGCGGCGCTGGGCAGCAGGGCGTGGGGGCGTGCGCTCAGCCGCGCTGACCCGCACCTCACGGTGCTGGATGTATTGCGGGCAGTTACCAAAGGCATGCTCGACGGCAATGCTCAACTGCGCAGCATCACGGGTCAGCACATGGCCATTGATCCGGTTACGTCGGCGGCTGTGCAGTTCGATGCCCAGCAGGCCGATTGCCGAGCCGGCACCCAATGCTGCGGCGGCTGGATCGTCCGCTGACAGAGGGCCATGCAGTTCTAGCTGCTGCGGCTCGGGGGCCTGAACGAAACCTGGCGGGCCTTCGGCGATGCTGGCCCAAGGGCGGCCCTGATCATCCACGGCGGCAAACAAAATAAACGGCAGTTGCTGATAGAAAAGGCGGTGCTGCTCGGGCATGTGGTCGCGAATCACCCGTCGGCCAAACACCTCCATGCGCTCGGCCACGCCTGCGCGCTCCTGCAACTGCTTTTCCCCGGCATGCCAAGGGGAGGGTTCGTTTTCGTTGGGCGGGTTCATGCTCGGGCTCCGCATAGATCAAAAAGAAAAGGCCGGGCAGGCACCTGAGTACCTGTCCGGCTTGGCCCTTAGGCGCTTTGCAGGCCTACGGCGGTGCGCTGCATCGGCACGAAGCCAGGCAGGGCTTCAATGCGTGCCAGCCAGGCGCGCACCTGTGGGTAGTCGGCCAGCGAGACATTACCTTCCGGGGCGTGGGCTATGTAGGTATAGCCGGCCACATCGGCCAGGGTGGCCGTGTTACCGGCCAGGAATGGGCTGTTGGTCAGTTCTTTCTCTACCACCTGCAGCAGGGCATGGCTGCGGGCAATGGTCGACTCGGCATCGTAGGGGGCACCGAATACAGTAATCAGCCGTGCGGTGGCCGGCCCGGAAGCGATTTGCCCAGCCGCCACCGACAACCAGCGCTGCACCTTGGCGGCGGCAACTGGTTCAGCCGGCAACCAGCGGCCGCTGGTGTCGTACTTCTTCGCCAGGTACACCAGGATGGCGTTGGAATCGCTCAATACGGTGCCGTTGTCATCAATCGCCGGCACCTGGCCAAACGGGTTGATGGCGAGAAACTCAGCTTGTTTATGGGCGCCCTTGGCCAGGTCGACGAAGACCAGTTCGGTCGGCACGTTGAGCAGCGAGAGCAGCAGTTCGACGCGATGGGCGTGGCCGGACAGTGGGTGACGGAACAGTTTGATGGCGTTGGACATGGTGAACTCCGAAGTCAGTAGTACCGCAGCGACGGGGTGGCGAGGTGCCGGGGCTTGCCGTGCTGGTGGAGACATCTTCGCGTTTCAGTCTTTGCGGGAGAATCGCCAGAAATGGCAATCCTTTGTTTCACTTACTGCAATAAAGCGCCCCCTAAGCCCTAACGCAGCGCCGGGTGTTCGCGCAGCCTGCTCACCGTGAAATCGATGAAGCTGCGTACCCGCGCGGCCGCTTTGCGCCCTTCCCGGTAAGCCAGATACACCGGCAGTGGTGGCAGCTCATAGGCCTGCAGTAAGCGACACAGGCGGCCTTGCTCAATGAGTTCATGAACCTGGTAACTCATGCAGCGGATCACCCCGCCAGCACCACAGGCGGCCACGATTGCCGCCTGGTTGGTGGCGCAGGTCAGGCGCGGGCGTAGGCTGACGGTGAGCGGGTTGCCCTGGTCCTGAAAGCGCCATTCCGGCAGGCGTGAGTCGGCCGTGGAGTGAATGATCTGCTGGGTGGACAACGCCTGCGGGCGCTCGGGTGTGCCATGGCGTTGCAGGTAGTCCGGGCTGGCGCAGACCACCCGGCGAATGCTGCCGACCTGCAGGGCAAACAGCGAGGAGTCCGGGAGGGCGCCGACCAGTACGGCTACGTCAATGCCTTCTTCATGCATGTTTGGGAAGCGGTCCAGGTATTGGGCGAACATCTCCACATGAGGGTAGGCCTGCAGATAGTCGAGCAGGGTGGCGGTCATGATCTGCTGGCCAAACAGCAGCGGCATGGCCAGGTGCAAATGGCCTCGCGGCTCGGCATGTAGGCCACTGGCCGAGGCTTCGGCTTCGTTGACATCCTGCAGGATGCGCTGACAGTCGCTGGCAAAGCGCTCACCGGATGCGGTCAGGCTGACGCCGCGAGTACTGCGTTGCAGCAGTGGCGTACCCAGGCGTTGTTCCAGTGCGGCCATTGCGCGGGTCACGGTGGGTGCCGAGATATTCAGGCGGCGGGCTGCTGCTGCCAGGCTGAGATCGCTGACCACCGCTTGGAAAATACGCATTTCTTGGTAGCGATCCATTGTGCTCAGTCTCGGCCGGCAGGCTTGAGTGCGCTGGATTGGCTCAGTTGCGCGCTGCAGAAATCGACAAAAGTGCGCACCTTGGCCGGCACCTTGCGGCCGCTTTGATAGACCACATGGATGGGCAGGGGCGGTTGCTCGAAGTTCTGCAGGACAATTTCCAACTCGCCGGCCGCCACCTTGCTGGCCACCTGATAGGACAGCACGCGGGTCAGGCCCCAGCCCAGGCTGGCGGCATTAATGGCCGCCTGGTTGGCGGTAACCAGCAGGCGCGGCTGCGGACGAATGCTGATGGCGCCCTGGGGGCCGATGAACTCCCAGTTGCTCAGCAATGGAGTGCTGGTTGCTACCACCAGTTGAGCCTGGAGCAGTTCGTCGGGGTGTTGCGGTCGGCCGTGGGTGTTCAGGTACGTCGGTGAAGCACAGATCACCCGGCGCATTTCGCCGACTTTCACCGCATGCAGACCGCTGTCGGGCAGGTTGCCGATGCGGATGGCTACGTCGATGCCTTCATCGACCATGCTCACCACCCGGTCCACCAGCAAAGCCTTGATGGTCACCGCTGGGTGCTGGGCCAGGTAGTCGATCATCACTGGGGTGACAAACAGTTCGCCAAACAGCACTGGCGCAGAGAGGGTGAGTTGCCCGCGGGCGATGGCGTGGCTGCCGGCCGCCGACTCTTCGGCTTCCTCCAGTTCGGCGAGGATCCGCCGGCAGTCTTCCACGTAGCGCTGGCCGGCTTCGGTGACATGCACGCTGCGCGTGGTGCGGGCCAGCAGTAGGGTGCCGATGCGCTCTTCCAGGGCCGCCACGGCACGGGTCACGCTGGGCGGAGACATGTTCAGACGGCGCGCGGCGGCGGCAAAGCCTTGCTCTTCAGCGACGGCCAAAAACACCTGCATTTCCTGAAAACGATCCATCGGCGGCTCCTCTCGGTCTGTGGCGAGTGTGCGTGATTTGTTTCATTTTTCGCAATAGAGCCTTGCTTTCGGCGGCCGTTCATCTTCGACATGTAGCGACCTAGAGTGGCCTCACGTCGAACGCAGTTGGTTTCGACGCACTCAACTCCCACTCGATTGCGTCAATAAGGAATTACCTCATGAGCCTGAAGAACTCTTTTATCGCCAGCTCCCTAGCGGTTGCCCTGTCCCTGGGTGCCGGCGCTTTGCTGACGGCGACCAGCAGCTTTGCCTATGACGAGGCCTCAACCTCATCGATCAACGTCGATGCGGCCCAGGTCATCCTCAAAGGCTATGACAGCGTGTCCTACTTCAAGGGCCAACCGGTCGAGGGTGACAAGCGCTTTGCCGCCGCTCATGACGGCGCAACCTATTACTTCGCCAGTGCGGAAAACCTCAAAGCCTTCCAGGCCAACCCGGCTAAGTACGCCCCGCAATTTGGCGGCTATTGCGCCATGGGCGCGGCCCTTGGCAAGAAGCTGGATGTAGATCCAAGCCAGTACAAAGTGGTCGACGGCAAGCTGTACCTGAACGTTAACGCTGACGTGTTTAAAAAATGGTCAGAGGACGTGCCGGGCAACATTGTTAAAGCCAACGCCAATTGGCCAGCGATCAAGGACAAGGCTGCCAACAGCCTGTAACACCACTCGGCCTGTCACCCCCGCCAGGGTGGCAGGCCGATTGCCCTGACTTGGAGTTCGATATGAGTACTTGCCCTCTTTTACTGCGTTTGCCAGGAGTGGCTCGCGACGTCTTATTGCTGTTGGCGCGGGTCGCACCGGCAGCGATTTTCTGGCAGTCCGGGCGCACCAAGGTGGATGGCTGGCAGCTCAATGACAGCGCGCTTTATCTGTTTGAAAACGAATATCACGTGCCCCTGCTGGCGCCGTATAGCGCTGCCGTACTGGCAGCCGTTGCTGAACATCTGTTCCCGTTGTTGTTGCTGCTGGGTCTGGGAGCGCGATTTGCGGCTCTGGCATTGCTGGGTATGACCCTAGTGATCCAAGTGTTTATCTATCCCGACGCCTGGCCGACCCACGGCACCTGGGCGGTGGCGTTGTTACTGCTGCTGGCTCAAGGCCCCGGACGCATATCGCTGGATCATTTGCTGAGTGGTTACTGGCGCAAGCGGGTGGCTAGAGACGATGAGCGTCTGAGCGGCAATGGCTGTATCGAACATGCCGACCCCGAGCAGTGCCTGAGGACACCGCAATGATCGAGGTCTACACCGCCAATACGCCGAACGGTATTAAGGTGCCGATCGCCCTGGAAGAGTTGGGTCTGGAGTATCGGCTTATCACCGTCAACCTGGCTGCTGGAGAGCAGAATCGCCCGGCGTTTATCGCCATCAATCCCAATGGCCGCATTCCGGCGATCGTCGATCATCAGGGACCTGATGGGCAGAGGCTGAGCCTCTTCGAGTCCGGGGCGATTTTGCTCTACCTGGCCGAAAAGGCCGGCGGTCTGCTGCCCCGTGATCCTCTGGAACGGCAGCGGGCGATGGAGTACTTGTTTCTGCAAGTCGCCAGTGTCGGGCCAATGTTTGGTCAGGCCGGCTGGTTTCTGCGTTCTACACCCATGCCCTGTGCGGTGGCGATTGAACGCTTTCGTGGCGAGGCCTTGCGCCTGACCGGTGTTCTTGAGGCGCGCCTGCGCCAGCAGCCCTGGTTGGCTGGCAGCGAGTATTCAGTGGCCGATGTCATGAATTTCTCCTGGTTGCGCATGGCCCATTACGGTGGTGTTGAACTGGCCAGATTTCCCGCCGTAGCCGCTTGGGTGGCCACCATCAGTGAGCGCCCGGCGGTCCAGCGGGCCCTGGCACGCATGCAATAGAACCACTGCCTGGCGGCTGAATGGTGATGGGCTGAAGGGGCTTATCGCCAGGGCCACTGACGCAGTTGTCGGTTCATCGAGTGACGGTGCTGTCGGGTATTTTGAGGGGCAAAGATGAACCGCAGTTCGCTGTTGCAAGGCGCCGGTGTAGCGTTTCAAACGGAGCATTACGTCGCCATCATGGCTGCTCCGCAGCGCCTGGA
>NKIE01000085.1 GCA_002256055.1 Pseudomonas sp. PGPPP3
GCGGTCGATGGTGAACGGCTCAAGACCCGACAGGCGGCAGGCCTTGGGGATGTCCGGAATGGCGCGTGGCGGGTACTTGGCCACGGCCTCGGCAATCGCCTTGATGTGCGCAGGCGTGGTGCCGCAGCAGCCGCCGACGATGTTCAGGAAGCCGCTGGCGGCGAATTCTTCGACCACCACGGCCATTTCCGCCGGGCTTTCGTCGTATTCACCAAAGGCGTTCGGCAGGCCAGCGTTGGGGTGGGCGGACACGCGGGTGTCGGCCTTGCTCGACAACTCTTCCAGGTACGGGCGCAACTCTTTGGCACCGAGGGCGCAGTTGAGGCCCACGGAAATCGGTTTGGCGTGGCTGATGGAGTTCCAGAAGGCTTCGGTGGTCTGCCCGGACAGGGTCCGGCCGGAGGCATCGGTGATGGTGCCGGAGATCATGATCGGCAGCTCGAAACCTTGCTGCTCAAAGACTTCCTGCACTGCAAAGATCGCCGCCTTGGCGTTCAGGGTGTCGAAGATGGTTTCGATCAGGATCATGTCCGCGCCGCCTTCGATCAGGCCGCGGGTGGCTTCGACGTAGTTGGTCACCAGTTCATCAAAGGTGACGTTGCGGTAGCCAGGGTTGTTCACGTCAGGCGACAGCGAGCAGGTGCGACTGGTAGGGCCGAGCACGCCAGCAACGAAGCGTGGCTTGTCCGGGGTTTCCAGGGTCTTGGCATCGGCCACGCGGCGGGCCACGCGAGCACCTTCGACGTTCAGCTCATAGACCAGTGATTCCATGCCGTAGTCGGCCTGGGACACCTGAGTGGCGTTGAAGGTGTTGGTTTCCAGAATATCGGCGCCGGCGTCCAGGTAGGCCTTCTCGATGGCGGCGATCACGTCTGGGCGACTCAGTAGCAGCAGGTCGTTGTTGCCTTTGACATCGCTCGGCCAGTCGGCGAAGCGCTCGCCGCGGTAGTCCTCTTCCTCCAGCTTGTAGCTCTGGATCATGGTGCCCATGCCGCCATCGAGAATCAGGATGCGTTGCTGCAGGGCTTGCTGCAGGGCTTGAAGGCGGGCGGTGCGATCGGACATGGCGGACATGACAACTACCTGAAGGCGCAGAAACTGAAAGGTGGCGATGATAGCAAAGTCGTATGGTTTTGGAGTGCGGTTGGGGTTTGCATGAAAATCGCTCATGTTGGTGGCATTGGCTTTACGCCCCTGAAGGCGACTAAAATCGCGGTTTTTGCTGTCTTTACGTCATTCAGGGATCAGAACCATGTCGCTCCGGGCACTTGTCAGCACGCTGTTCATTTTTATTGCGCCGTTGCTGCAGGCCGAGCCGATCTCCTACAGCCGCGATGTGCAGCCGATCTTCACGGCCAAGTGCGTGGCCTGCCATGCCTGTTATGACGCGCCTTGCCAGCTCAACCTGGGCAGCGGCGAAGGGGTGCAGCGTGGCGCGAGCAAAACGCTGGTGTACGACGGCGGCCGCACCAATGAGCAGGCCCCTACGCGGCTGTTTTTCGACGCTCAGGGTGAGGCGGCTTGGCGGCGCAAGGGCTTCTACTCAGTGCTCGATACTCAAGGCAGTCAGGCGGCGTTGATGGCGCGCATGCTGGAACTGGGTCATGCCAAACCGCTGGCGGCCAACGCCAAGTTGCCTGCCGAGCTGGAGCTGGGCATTGCTCGTAACAATCAATGCGCACTGCCCGGGGAGTTCGCCAGTTACGCGGCCAAGCGCCCGGCCGAGGGCATGCCATTTGCTGTCACTGGATTGGAAACGCATGAATATCAAACCCTGCAGGCTTGGCTGGCAGCGGGTGCGCCGGTGGACTCACAGGCCCTGCAACCCAGCGCCAGCGAAGCGGAGCAGATTGTCGAGTGGGAAGCGCTGTTGAATGCCAACGGTGCCCGCGCCAGCCGTGTGAGCCGCTGGCTGTATGAGCATCTGTTTATTGCCCATCTGTACTTTGCAGGCGGCGAGCCAGGGCATTTTTTCCAGCTGGTGCGTTCGCGCACCCCCAGCGGCCAGCCGATTGACCCGATTGCCACGCGCCGGCCCAACGATGATCCAGGCAATACCTTCTACTATCGCCTGTGGCCGGTGCAGGGTGTCATCGTGCACAAGACCCATATCACCTATGGTCTGAGCGCGCAGAAGTTGGCACGGGTCAATGAGCTGTTTTTCAGCAGCAACTGGACGGTGGATGCGGTGCCTGGCTATGGCCCGCAACGACGCGCCAATCCGTTTGCGACCTTTGCTGCGATTCCGGCTCAGGCCCGTAATCAGTTCATGCTGGATAACGCTGAGTACTTCGTGCGCACCTTTATCCGCGGGCCGGTGT
Source organism: Pseudomonas sp. PGPPP3 (assembly GCA_002256055.1). GTDB lineage: Bacteria > Pseudomonadota > Gammaproteobacteria > Pseudomonadales > Pseudomonadaceae > Aquipseudomonas. Next base: position 2,322 of record NKIE01000085.1, read on the forward strand.
GTCGTGGGCAGATTGCTACCGATGTGATCCGCGATCAGTTCTGGGCGTTGTTCCAGGCCCCGGAGCAGGATTTGTTTATCACCGATGCTGACTTCCGCGAGGAGGCCACGCCGCTGCTGGCCATTCCGGGGCAGGTGGCGCAGTTGCGCAATCTGCCACTGGTGTGGGGCGACTACAAAGACCTGCGCAACCAGTACGAGGCGCTGCGCAACGAGGCCTACGCCGATGCGCCGCCGCCTGTCTGGTCGGATATCTGGACCGGCAACGACAATGCGTTGCTATCGGTCTTCCGCCACTACGACAGTGCAGCGGTGGAGAAGGGCTTGATCGGTGCGGTGCCGCAGACGTTGTGGCTGCTCGATTACCCGTTGTTCGAGCGCGCTTACTATCAACTGGTGGTCAACTTCGACGTGTTTGGCAACGTCTCCCACCAGGCGCAAACACGCATGTACTTTGACTTGATCCGCAATGGCGCTGAGCAGAACTTTCTGCGCTTGATGCCGCCGCAAAGTCGCCAGGCACTGCGTGATGACTGGTATCAGGACAGTGGCCAGTTGAAGTTGTGGCTGTCCTATCCGCCGTTGGATACCGACACGCCCAGCGCCCTGGCGCTGGAACCGTTACGCCTCAAGCAGAGTTTTGTCAGTGGCTTATTGGCGCGCTATGGCAGCCTGAATGCCAAAGCAGACCCGATCAACCGGTGCCTCAATGGCAGCTGTTATCGCACCAATATTAGCCCGCAGTTGCAGGCGGTTGAGCAGCGCCTGAGTCGTCTTACAGCGCGGCCAGCCGCGAGCCTCAAAGTGATCGATCAATTGCCGGAAGCCAGCCTGCTGCGTATCGAATTGGACGATGGCCAACGCGAGGTCTACAGCCTCTTGCGCAACCGTGCGCACAGCAGCGTGGCGTTCATTATGGGTGAGTCGTTGCGTTATCAGCCGGGGCTGGATGACCTGACGGTTTATCCAGGGGTGTTGAGCAGCTACCCCAACTTTATCTTCAATGTGCCGGCCGCAGAGGTGCCGGCGTTTGTTGCCGCGCTGGAGCAGAGCAAGGACGCTGTCGCCTTTGAACAGATAACCCAGCGTTGGGGCGTGCGTCGCAGTCATCCGCAGTTCTGGCGCTACTTCCATGATTTGTCGAACTATATCCAGGAGACCGAGCCGCTGGAGGCCGGGGTACTGGACATGAACCGTTACCAGAATCTGTAAGTGCTGCTGAGGGAGTTGGCGTGGTTACAACCGCGCCCGATCTCTGCCTTAGCAGTATTTTTTATTCCTACCAAATTACTAGGACTTTGCCGGCGCAGGGGCAGTGGCGTACACTGCGCCCATGTTCGCGAGGAGTTGCCATGAGCGCCATCAATATCACCGAAGCTGCCCACGATTATCTGGCTGCCCTGCTGAGCAAGCAGCACACGCCCGGTATCGGCATTCGTATTTTCGTCACCCAGCCGGGTACCCAGTACGCCGAAACCTGCATTGCCTACTGCAAGCCGGGCGAAGAAAAGCCGGAAGACACCGCGCTGGGGCTGAAGAGCTTCACGGCTTATATCGACGCCTTCAGCGAGACTTTTCTCGATGACGCCGTGGTCGACTACGCCACCGACCGCATGGGCGGCCAGCTGACCATCAAGGCGCCGAACGCCAAGGTGCCGATGGTTAACGCCGACAGCCCAGTGAACGAGCGCATCAATTACTACCTGCAGACCGAGATCAATCCAGGTCTGGCCGGTCACGGCGGTGAAGTCAGCCTGATCGATGTCGTTGACGACGGCATTGCCGTGTTGAAGTTTGGCGGTGGCTGCCAGGGTTGCGGTCAGGCCGATGTGACCCTCAAGGAAGGCATCGAGAAAACCTTGCTGGAGCGCATCCCCGAACTTAAAGGCGTGCGTGATGTGACCGACCACAGCATCAAGGAAAACGCTTACTACTAAGCGTTTCCAGCCTGTGTTGGTGAAAACAAAAAAGGCGACCCGAGGGTCGCCTTTTTTATCTGCTGCGCGTTACGCCGGCATCGTCCAGGGTTCCAGCGCGTAGCCTTGCTCGCTCAGGGCGGCGCGGGATTGTTGCAGGACACTGGCCAGTTGATCGGCATCGCTGTAGGTGCTGGCGCTCAGCTTGGTGCGACCCAGCAGGCGGGTGCTGCTGCGGTCGATCACGCTGATGCTGAGTTCGCCGCTGCCCGGTTGCGGGGCCCAGGCCACGCATTGAAACGGTCGGAACGCGCGGTCGGCGATCAAGAGTGCGTCGTTGAAGCGTAAGGTGTTGCTCATGGGGTGTCTCTCCGGCTATCTGCCCAATTCACGTTGGGCTGACAGCGAAAGCAGCGCTGTATTGCCCATTCGTTAGTATTGATGGTGGCAGTTGACCGTTAAGTCACACCCTGTCGTGAAAATGATCGAACGTGTCGCAAAAATCCAAATGGCGGCGCCGCACGGACTCGTTATTGGGGCGTTTCGCTGCTGGGTGCGTGATTGCGAGCATGTCGGTAAACGCTGACTGCTTCGTACACCGCTTTGCGCAAACGGTTGATACCGCCCAATGGCTGGTGCTCGGGTAGAGCGTGCCAGGGATTGAAGGACAGGTTGTCGCACAGCACATTTTGTTCGCGGCTGTCGAAGTCTTGGGCGGGTACGCGGATGTCGGCGACCGTGACAAACGGCGAGATGCTTTCATCCCAAGCTACGCTCGGGTCTTCGATGGGCATGTAGTAGGCCGGATTCTGTGCCTGCACCTGCAGAGCAAAACAGGCATCGACGCGATCCGCCGAGAGTTGCTGGTACAGGGCGTTGCGTAGGAAATTGGGCAGCTCGCGGTTTTGCGCGGGCGGGCTGTAAGTCGGGCAATTTGCACTGGCGGGGATTACCCGGTACTTGATTACCTGCGGCCCAAGCTTGAATGGGGCGATTGAGCTGTAAGTGCTGGCCAGCGGCGTTTCTGGCGCCGGGCTGAGGGTTTGTAGGGCAATCAGCAGATGACGCAGCTCCCAGGTGCGTGGGTCGGCACTGGGGAAGAAAGCCATGACTTTTTCACCCTTGGCCTGGGCGGCGAAGTTCTGCCGGTACTGGGCCACGTCGCGGACGAAAAAGGTCGGGTGGTTGAACATCACGAAGTCTTGTTCAGCGGCCGTGCCAAGCAGTTTTTCACCCGGTACGTCGAGCAGTTTCAGGCCCATGCCGCGGGCATCGCGCACGCGGTCAAACTGCGGGTAGGCATTGCCGTTGGACAGGCGCATCCAGGCTTGCCAGGTTTTTCCCGGCTCGCGTAGTACGCCGTGTTGCCATTGCGGCGCAAGGTCGCTGCGCACGCGCACCTCGGCTTTCACGCAACCGTGGGCTTTGGCATGGGCATCGCGCAGTACGCGGGTGTCGCTGCGATGTTGTTCGACGACGCGAATGGCGTCTTCGATGATGGCCTCGGTATGGGCGCTTTCATCGGCAGGGATCTGCTCCTCACTGGCCACCGGGCCGGAGAACTTCCAGCCGTAATAGGCGTAGCCCAATGCTGCGCCAGTCAGGCCCAGCACCAGCAGCAAGAGCAGCACACGGCCCAGCAGGCGGCCCAGCCAGAGCCAGATTTGCTTAAACATCGACAGCATCCTTGTTGTGGGTGTAAGTGCGCAGTGGGCGCGTCATGGCGACGCGCCAGCAGGGGTTATTGCGGGCAGTTGGGGCCGGCATTCCAGGGTTTGCTGTCGACCGGGGTGAGTTGTTTTTCCAGCGCGCTGTCGCCCATGACTTTGAGGTATTCGATCAGCGCCCAGCGCTCTTCTGGTTGCAAGGCGCGACCGATCACACCCTCCTGGCGACAGCCGTCGCGGAACTCATGGCCGCGATTGCTGTTGCCGGTAATGCCGGTGTCGAGCAGAAAGCCGCCGGGGAATTTATCGCTGACAAAGCCTGCGTGCCGGGGGTCGTATTCGAAGTTGCCGACCCAGAACTGCGTGTCTCGTTCAACTACTGGCGACAGCAGCTGATACAGGTTGGGCACCGAGCCATTGTGCAAAAACGGCGGAGTCGCCCAGATGCCTTGCAGTGGGCGGGCCTTGTAGCCGCGCTTTTCCTGCACACCAATGGGCAGGCCATAGCCGTTCATTTTGGCTTGCTCGGCGGCACCAATGCCGGCGTCCTTGTAAGCACGCTGCTCGACATAGGCGGTGATATAGGCCAGGCCCTTGGCGCTGGATATGCTGGAAAAATCGACCTCGCTGAGGTCACTACCGATCAGTTTGACGTTGAGTTTGCTCAGCTCGGTTTTTGTCCAGCCCAGTTTGCGGATATCAAAGCGCTGATCGGCAATGTTGTCGGCGGCGGTCGGGTCGGTGCCGATAATGCGGGTTGGTACCAAACGCACCCGCCACTCCGGGTTGCGTGCCGCGGCCAGGTGCTCGCCGGGCGGGGCGACGTTGGCGGCATGACAGTAAGCGCAGTTCTCGGCAAACAGGGCGCGGCCCTGGCTGGCGCTGGTCAGGTCAATCTTGCCCAGCACTTCTTGCGGCCAGCGGGGTGGTTGCAGTTGGCGCAGGGTGTCTTCAAGGGTGTAGAGGTCACGCAGGCGCACGCCGGACGGATAGCGCTCGGCTTCGGCAAGCGGCTCGCCATTGGTTTGCAGCAGGCGTACAGGGGCGCCGACGCCCAATGCTTCACCGATATTACGCGCCATCGGTTGCATGGCTGAGGCATTCCACTGCACCCAGTCGAACTTCCAGATATCCCACACATGGGGGTAACTCACGGGGGCGTTGGCGACGTGATAGTTACTGGCATCAAGGGTGTCGCCAAACACGCTGTTGGCAATCCGGCCAAAGGCGTCGGTGCGGCCAAAGCCTTCCTGGGTGGGATACAGGCCGCGGTGCGTGTCGTTCCACGCTTGACCGAGCATGCGGTCGAGCACTTGCTTGAATTCGAGGCGCAGTTCGCTGCGGCCTTTGGGGTATTGCTTGCCCAGGACTGTTTTGGCGAAGCGTTTGAATTTGAGCGGGCTGTAATAGGTGAATGCCATGCTCATGCCCAGCGCCTGGCCAAAGCTGCCACCGCGCAGCGTCGGCACGGTGGATGCCAGCGAATGCAGGGCGGCACCGCCATCAATGCGCACCGCTTGGCCCTGGTAGCGCAACTCGCCGGTGTGGCATGCCGCGCAGCTGATGTCCAGGTAGCGGGTGCCCGTTTCGGCATCCTGATGATGGGTAAAACCGACCGGTAAGTTGCCTGGGTTGGCACTGCTGGGCTGTTGCTGCGGGTCGGTCAGGAAACCAAAGCGGGCCAAATAGTCCAATTCGGCGAATTTGGCGGTGGAGAAGGGCCGCTCAAGGGCAGTGAACCAGTCGTACTGCAGGCCTTTAACCTGGGTGCCTTGCGGGGTGTAGTAGTAGGTTTGCCGGGCCTCTGGGCTCCACTGCTCAAGGTAATGCAGCTGTTTAGGCCGTTCGAACGTTGGCAGATTGGGGTTGGCAATGAAATACATCACCACGGCGACGCCCAGTAAAAGGGCCAGAAGTGCCAGCACTAGCACACGACGCAAGAGGCGCATCAAGAACGTCCTTATGTTTTTTATAATGGAATGGACTTATGCCAACTGATGCGTGGCTTGGCAAGCCTGAGGTGTCGATTGCGCTGGGCTCGTTTGCTTGTGACCCTGGCGCGCTTCAGTACCGGCCCTTGCCTCAGTCTGCCCGCTGTAACCAGGCGTCTACCTGTGTCAGCGCCTGCTGTTGACGTTGCGACCAGTCGCCCTGGATGTCGACATAGGCTTGCTGGTGTTGCTGTAACCAGTCACGGCATGTCTGGTGGAATTGCTCGCGCTGGGGAAGTTGCGGCTGGCAGCGTTGGCCGTCATCGACCCAAGGCACGCTGTTGGGGTCGAGGAGCAGGTGCAAGTCGTAATGGCGGGCGAGCAATTGCTGTTCAAGCCATGGCGGGCAGGCGCCGAATAGGGCCTCGCTCCAGAGCATATTGCTCAGCAGGTGGGTGTCGAGAATCAGCAGATGCGGGGCCGCTGCCCGCGCCGCGTCTTCCCAAGCAAGCTGGCCCTGGGCGATGGGCGCGATGTCGGCATAGCAGGTGTCGCGCTGGTGCTGCTCGATAAAGTGGCGCACGTACTCACCGACGATCACGCCGCCAAAGCGCTGCTGGATGCTTGCAGCCAGCCAGCTTTTACCGCTGGACTCGGGGCCAGTGAGAACCAAGACCTTCATGAATAGGCAGCAACCGGCTGGCGCTGCCACTGACGCCAGCCATGTATCGCCAGCAAGGTGAACAGGGCATACAAGCCGGCGGTCAGGTACAGCTCTTTATGGATAAACAGGCCGACAAAAAACACGTCGAGGATGATCCACAGCAGCCAGTTCTCCAGACGTTTTTGCGCCATCCACACCTGTGCCACCAGGCTGAAGGCGGTCAAGCTGGCGTCCAGCCAAGGGGCGGAAGCGTCGGTGTAGGTGGCCATGCCGTACCCCAGCAGCAGGCTGCCGGCGGCGCCGATGGCCAGGCTCAGGATCAAGCCGTTTACCCCCAGGCGGCTGATCTGCCGGCCGTTGTGTTGGTTGCCACCGCGGGTCCATTGCCACCAGCCATACAGCTGCAACACGGCGTATATGCCTTGCAGGAGCATGTCGGAATAGAGTTTTACGTCGTAAAAAATCCAGCTGTAAATCAGCACCATGACCAGGCCGATGGGCCAGCACCAGAGGTTTTGGCGGATGGTCAGCCAGACGGCCAATACACCGAGTGAGGCGGC